>NYSJ01000017.1 GCA_002682975.1 Paracoccaceae bacterium | reverse complement strand
GAGACAAGTAGACAAAGTGAAAAATGAAAAATAACCAAAGGGACAAATTTAGTTGGCTAGAGGCTGAACTAAATGAAACATACGATGAAATGTTTGAGGCTGAGTTTTCTGAGCCAATGCTCCCAGATGAATTTTGGAAAATATATAAAGGTGAGCGTCCTGACACTNTAGAAAAAAGAACCTATTTTCGCAATTTATTAAGGCTTCAAATGGAGTTGATAAAATTACANGACTGGGTGGAAAATACCGGATCAAAAGTGCTGATAATTTGTGANGGTCGTGATGGAGCGGGTAAAGGAGGTGTGATCAAGAGGATCACTCAACGTTTAAATCCTAGGGTTGCACGCGTNGTTGCTCTACCCAAACCCACTGAGCGCGAAATGACACAATGGTATTTTCAGCGTTATGTACCGCATCTACCTGCAGGTGGTGAGATCGTATTATTTGACAGATCTTATTACAACCGAGCTGGGGTGGAACGTGTTATGGGTTTTGCGTCTGAAGAGCAAGTAGAGCAGTTTTTTAGAGATGTGCCTGAGTTTGAGAGGATGCTGGTTCGATCTGGAATAATCGTTTTAAAATATTGGTTTTCAATTTCAGATGAAGAACAGCAGTTACGTTTTATGATGAGAATTCATGACCCAATGCGACAATGGAAACTTTCTCCGATGGATCTCGAAAGTAGGGTAAGGTGGGAAGATTATACAAAGGCTAAGGAGGAAATGTTTTCTAGAACAAACATTTCCGAGGCTCCTTGGTACATTGTCGAGGGAAACGACAAAAAAAGAGAACGATTAAATTGTATTGAGCATATATTGAGTCAAATTCCGTATTCGGAAGTTGATAATTCAAAAATAGAACTGCCCGATAGGGTCTTTAACCCTGACTATGAAAGACGCGTGCTTCCCGATGAACTTTATGTTCCTAAGGTGTATTAAGTTTATAAATTATAAATAAAAACCCCCAACACTGGTGGGGGTTTGATAGAAATACTTTAAAGCATACCTTCGCGTTGTGCTTTCTTACGTGCCAACTTTCGAGCCCGCCTTATTGCTTCAGCCTTTTCACGAGCTTTTTTTTCAGACGGTTTCTCAAAATGCTGCTTCAACTTCATTTCACGAAACACACCTTCTCGCTGTAGTTTCTTTTTTAAAGCACGAAGAGCTTGGTCTACGTTATTATCTCTTACACTTACCTGCATGTGGTAGTCACCACCTTTCAAATTTTGAGTTGCGCTTTATCGCAGGAAATGTTTGGTTATCAAGAAATTAAAATTTTGTCCATAGTATAAAATTGAGAATAAAAGATAGTTATGTCAGAGCAAGAACGCACATTAGAAAAGCTATTGTCGGCCGCGAAATTACACGTCCCTTTTGATGGCTGGGGAGATGAAACTTTTAACGCATGTTGCCATGATGCTGGTTTGGACCCACAGATAGCGCGTCTNTATTGTCCACGTGCTGGCTTGGACCTTGCAATTTACTATCATCGATCGATTGACAAATACTTAATTGAGAAAAATGAATTACAAGAGCTGGGTGACATTAAATTAAGGGATAAAGTAGCTAAGCTGATACAGAATCGTCTGGAACTTGTTGAGGACAAAGAACTCGTTCGACGTGCTACTACTTTATTCGCTTTGCCTCATAACAATTTGACTGGTTTGAAATTAATCTGGGAAACTTCGGATACTGTATGGAAGATAGTCGGTGATACTTCTAACGATATCAATTGGTATACCAAAAGAATGACACTTTCTGCAGTATATGGGGCGGTAGTTTTATTCTGGCTCGGGGATAATTCATCTGAAAATGAAAAAACGTGGGATTTTTTGGATAGACGGCTATCAGATGTAATGGGGTTTGAGAAATTCAAAAGTTCGGTTCGAGCGAACCCTGTTCTAAAGCCATTGAGTGATTTTATTATCAAATCTGCTGCTGGCATTAAAGCTCCCGTCAACCCTCGATCGTCCAGACCAGGTAATTTCCACTGAGTTCCCACCGTAAAAGTTAACTTGTTAGGGTATCAATGAAGGTAATTGAAATAACAAAACCGGGTGGTCCAGAGGTCTTAAAAGTATCAACAAGATCATGTCCAGAACCTGAAAGCGGACAAGTTTTGATAAAGGTTGCTTTTGCTGGCGTTAATAGACCGGATGCTTTGCAGAGGGCGGGGCTTTACAAACCGCCTAGGGACGCATCAGATTTGCCTGGTCTAGAAGCCGCAGGCGAAGTTGTGAAAATTGGCAAGGCTGTAAGTGGCCTTTCTGTTGGTGACAATGTATGTGCCTTGCTTCCTGGCGGAGGATATGCTGAATATGCAACCACACAAGCAGCCCATTGCTTGCCCATTCCCGATGGTTTTTCTTTNAAACAAGCTGCTTGTTTGCCTGAAACTTTTTTCACTGTTTGGTCAAANGTAATGTTGCGTGGTGGATTAAAAGCAGGTGAGAGTTTTTTAGTTCATGGGGGTTCCTCGGGTATAGGAACCACGGCAATACAACTTGCAAATAAAGTGGGAGCAAGAGTTTTCGCTACTGCCGGTAGTAATGAGAAATTGTCGGCGTGTATCAGATTAGGAGCTGAAGTTGGTATAAACTATAAAGAAAAAGATTTTGTTGAGGAAATAAAAAAAATAGGTGGTGTGGATGTAATTCTNGATATGGTAGGGGGTGATTACATTTCTAAAAATTTGAAGTGTTTAAATGATGACGGAAGATTAGTCCAAATAGCTTTTCTACAGGGATCTAAAGTGGAAGTNAATTTTGCCCAATTAATGATGCGCNGGCTGACATTCACTGGGAGTACATTGAGACCCCAGTCCAATTTTCAAAAAGCTCAAATAGCAAATGATCTNGCAGAAAAAGTTTGGCCATTACTGCGAAATGGAAGTATCGAGCCCGAGATCGATAGTGAATTTCCTCTTTCTGATGCATCAGAGGCTCATCGGCGAATGGAGAGCTCAGCTCACATTGGGAAAATAGTGCTTAAAGTTGGATAATAATTGTTCCAAAATTATTGGTAATCTATACTGAGAACTTCATAAGACTTTTGACCGCCGGGTGTTCTGACTTCGACGCTATCTCCTATATCTTTTCCTATTAGTGCTCTTGCTATTGGTGATTTTACGTTTAANAGCCCTTTTTCGATATTAGCTTCATGTTCACCAACAATTTTCCAAGTTTTTTCTTCGTCTGTTTCTTCGTCAGCAACAGTAACCGTCGCTCCAAACTTTATTGACCCTGACAAAGATTTTGGNTCAATTACATCCACGAGAGATAGAATGGCTTCCAGTTCTTTAACTCGTCCTTCAATGAAGCTTTGTTTTTCTCTGGCTGAATGGTATTCAGCATTTTCAGATAGATCGCCATGCTCCCGGGCTTCCGCAATGGCTCTGATTATTGCCGGACGCTCCTCNGATTTCAAAATCTTTAGCTCTGCTTCCAGCGCTTTGTGCCCAATGGGTGTAATGGGTATTTTTTCCATTCACGTCTTCTTTCGTCACCGTTAATGTTTTATTAGTTTACTTCATTGTAAAATGATATCTCAACGCATAATTAGATCGTACCAAGACAAATAATAACCTTTCAACTAATATTCATAATATTTCCCAAATTCAAAACAAATTCTTCACATTTTTGGGCTACAATGACGCAAAAGTTATTTTTAGAAGCAAGAACAATTGACGTGCAAAGAATAAGCACCATAAATAACTTAACTAGGAGAACTTAAAAGTGGGGTCTGAGACGTGACAGTCGTTGAACGTGAAATGATGGAATGCGATGTTGTTATCGTTGGAGCGGGGCCAGCGGGCCTATCAGCGGCAATAAGACTAAAGCATCTGGATAAGGACTTAAACGTTATTGTTTTAGAAAAAGGTTCCGAGGTTGGTGCTCACATATTATCAGGGGCCGTTCTTGACCCGTCCGGTCTGGATAGACTTATGCCAGATTGGCGGGATCGTAATGCTCCCATAACTGTGCCAGTTAAAAAAGATAATTTTTATATTTTGGGTCAAGCTGGACAAATTCGGCTACCAAATTTCTTAATGCCACCACTAATGAACAATCATGGTAACTACATTGTATCTATGGGCAACGTATGTAGATGGATGGCGGAACAGGCAGAAGAATTAGGCGTCGAAATCTTTCCTGGCATGGCATGCTCAGATTTGGTTTTTGGTGAAAATGATGAACTTAAGGGTGTCGTTGCAGGAGAATTCGGACTTGGTCCAGATGGAGAGCCAACTGATGCATACGAACCGGGAATGGAATTACACGGTAAATATGTTTTTTTATCGGAAGGGGTGCGTGGTTCATTATCAAAAAANCTAATAGAAAAATATTCTTTGGACGCTGAGAGTGACGCCCCTAAATTTGGNNTGGGAATGAAAGAAATATGGGAAGTGCTTCCGGAAAATCATANTGAAGGNGAAGTTACTCATACAATGGGGTGGCCACTTGGATTTAAGAATTCAGGAGGATCTTTTGTCTACCATTTGGACAATAACCAAGTCTACGTGGGCTATATTGTCGATCTTAATTATAAAAACCCTTATTTGTTTCCATACATGGAATTTCAAAAATTCAAGCATCACCCCAAAATAGCGAATATGCTAAAAGGAGGAAAACGGGTGGCTTATGGAGCGAGAGCGGTCACCAAAGGAGGTGTTCAATCAATTCCAAAGGTTGCGTTTCCAGGAGGGGCGCTTCTTGGATGTTCCGCAGGACTAGTAAACTTGCCGCGAATTAAGGGGAATCATAATGCTATGCACTCAGGAATTGATGCAGCCGAGGCAGCATTCAAGGCTATCAACGCAGGTAGGTCAGGTGATATTCTGCATGATTATTCAGAGTCGATTGGAAGCGGCCCTGTTGGCAGAGACCTGAAAAAGGTTCGCAACGTAGCTCCCCTAAACGGCCGCTTTGGTCCTCTAGCTGGATTAGTGATTGGTGGTTTTGATATGTGGTTCCAATCTATCTTCCGTTTTTCAATTCTTGGCACTTTAAAACATGGTAAGTCAGATGCACAGAGTACGGAAGAAGCCAAAGACCACAAAGAAATTTTCTATCCAAAGCCAGATGGAGTCCTAAGTTTTGATAGGCTTACCAATGTATCCTTCAGTATGACAAATCATGAAGAAGCCCAACCACCTCATCTCAGGCTATCGGATAATAAGGTTCCATTAAGTTTCAATTTGCCAAAATATTCGGAGCCAGCTCAACGGTACTGTCCAGCTGGCGTATATGAAATTGTGAAAGAGGACGATGAGAGCCGATTTGTGATTAACTTCCAGAACTGTGTTCATTGTAAAACTTGTGATATCAAAGACCCTAGTGAAAATATTACTTGGGCAACTCCTCAAGGAGGCGATGGACCTAATTATCCTAATATGTAGCATTGCGCACGTAATGGAGGCAAAGCAAATACAGCGCCAATTTTACTAATTTCTATGAGATAAAAAGTGTTATTACTTTTCTAAACGGTTGCCAGAAAATGCAAAATTTGAAATTTTTCTATTCTTTCACTCATATCCTGATGTTATCACTGATTGCCGGAGTGGTTAATGCAGAAGTAAGCTTTGGAGGTTACTTGGCTGGGCGGCAGGCACTTTCTACGAGAGATTTTGATTCAGCTTCAACATATTTATTGCGAGCTTTACAGAGCGATTTAGAAAACCCAGAGCTTTTGAATGGTTTAATAAGCGTGCAGGTATCTTTGGGTAACATCGCTGAGGCCAGCAAGTCAGCAGATAAATTAGATTTATTAGGCGTTCAGACCCAACTATCAAATATGGTGAAAGTTGCTACCCATTTGCGCAATCGGGAATTTGGTAGAGCAAGAGACCAGATTGATAATGATCAAGGAATTAATCCTCTATTAGACAAAATTATTACTGGTTGGGCGGTTGCTGAAGAGGGTAATATTGAAGATGCAAAACTGATCTTTGACAAGATTGGAAATGGCACATCACTTGCGCAATTTTCACAAACGCAAAAAGCGTCAATGTTAGCTGCCTTTGGCCAATATGAAAGTGCTTTGAATACTATTGAGATTTTAGAAGAAGATTTCAACACACTGTCCATCGACGCTAGAGTAATGAAGGTCCAATTACTTCTAAAGCTCGACAGACAAGAGAAAGCTGCTGAATATTTTTCAAAAAATTTCGTTGATGCAATAAGTTCTGATGCTAATAACTTAAAGTTACAAATTGAAAATTACCCTAATGCTTTATCTTCAGGCACAAATCTCTCGCTTGAATCAGGGATCGCATATGCCTTTTATGCAATCGGTGATATCTTAAAAGATGAAGCTGATCCAAATACCGCCCTCCTATACGTGCGCCTTGCCCAATACCTCTACCAAAATAGTGAAAAGGCTATTTTGTTGGCGGCTGGTTTGCTGGAGGAAATGGCACAATATGATTTGGCAGAGGCAGAGTATGCAAAAATATCTTCCTCAAGTTCATATTTTCTGACTTCAGAACTTGGTCGTGTAGGAGCACTTCGCGACGACGGTAGGATAGAAGCCGCTCTGGAGGTGTTGTATTTTTTATCGAGAGAGTATTCAGATATTGGCATTGTACATAATTCGTTAGGTGATTTTTTACGACGTGAAAAACGTTACAGCGAAGCGAAAACTGCATATGATAGGGCTATAGATATATACAGAGAAAAAAATAACATTACTTGGGTAGTCCTATATGCGCGAGGCATAACAAACGAGAGATTGGACGAATGGGATAAAGCAGAGGTGGATTTTCGCAATGCTTTAACAATAAAGCCAGATCAGGCTAATATTTTAAACTACTTGGGTTATTCTTTAATTGATCGCGGTGAAAAGTTAGATGAAGCGATGGCAATGATTCAGAAAGCAGTAAGCTTGCAGCCTGAGAGTGGTTATATTGTGGATAGTTTGGCATGGGGACTTTTTAAATTAGGTAAGTACGAAGCAGCGATCCCTCATATGGAAAAAGCTGCTGAGTTGATGCCGGTCGACCCGATTGTAATGGATCATCTTGGTGATTTATATTGGGCAGTCGGCCGACAATTAGAGGCTAAATTTCAGTGGAGGCGGGCTTTATCCTTTGACCCTGAACCTAAGGACGCGACCAGAATACGAGAAAAGTTAAGGGTTGGTCTTGATAGAGTTCTCGTGAGTGAAGGTTCAAAGCCAACATCTGAACTATACGCTAATGATAACTGAATTTGCTCCAGCAAAGGTTAATCTATCGCTTCACCTTACAGGACAGAAAGCAGATGGTTATCACGTTCTAGATAGTATAGTTTGTTACGTCGACATCGGTGATAACGTAAGCATCACACCAGGGAGGCCTGGCGAGTTGAAAGTTAATGGTCCCTTTGCAACGGATTTACCTAGCTCTAATCAAAATTTAGTAATAAAAGCGGCAAATTTATTTGGTGATATTGACCTTTCTCAAATCATCTTAGAAAAAAACATCCCAGTTACATCAGGAATTGGTGGTGGGTCAGCAGATGCAGCTGCTACAATCCGTCTGCTTTCTAGAGTCTATAATAAACCAGAACCTTCTATTAAAAAATTAATTTCCTTAGGCGCTGATGTGCCAGTTTGTATGCATAAAGGGATTGTTAGAATGATGGGAGTAGGGGAAGAAATTATTAGCTTAACCCCAGCTCCAAAAGTTGGAATCCTTTTAGTTAACCCAAAGCAAGCACTATCTACAGCTGATGTATTTAATACTGTAAAAAAGAAAAAGAACTCTGGAATAAGTATGCACGGTTACCTCGAAAAAAAACTTTCGTCATGGTTTGAGTGGATCGGTTCAATGAGAAACGATCTTACTTCCTCTGCAATAGATTTTGTACCAGAAATAAAGTTGATAATTGATAAACTTATGGCTTGTGACGGCGCCAAGGTTGTTCGAATGTCTGGATCAGGCGCTACTTGCTTTGCTTTATTTGATGACTTTGATCTTTTGGTTTCAGCGCAAAATAAAGTCTCTAAAGACTGCCCTTCTTTTTGGTGTAAANCAGGTCGACTTATTTGACACGTTGCACGACATAGTCCGCTAAATCAAAAAGTATAGTCTTTANGCTATGATCTGGAACATCGTCCAGGGCTTNNTGTGCTATATTTGCCCATTTCATGGCATCTAATCGAGTTCTTTCTATCGAATCGTATTTTTTCATTAATCCTAGGGCAATATTAAAGTCCTCTGCTGTTTGATCCCCTTTTTCAATAGTTCGTTTCCAGAAATCTTTTTCTGTAAGCTCGCATGACGAAATAGTTTTTATAAAAGGTAAAGTAAGTTTCCGTTCTCGAAAATCATCACCATTATTTTTACCTATTATTTTACTGTCACCAACGACATCTAAAAGATCATCGACTATCTGAAATGCAATCCCAAGTGCATCACCGTAGTAAAAGAGGGCATCGATTATTTTTGTCTCAGCTTCAGAAATTACCGCCCCAACCTGTGTTGCAGCGGAAAAAAGAGCAGCAGTTTTACCTCGTACAACTTTTAGGTAGGTTTCTTCGTTTGTGCTAATGTCTCTAGAAACGGTCAACTGTAATACTTCACCNTCTGCTATTGTGGCAGAAGCNTTCGCCAAGATATCAAGAACCCGCAGTGAGCCGGTTTCAACCATCAGCTGAAAAGATCTTGAAAACAAGTAATCTCCAACAAGAACCGAAGACTTATTATCCCANAGGAGGTTTGCAGAAGGCTTACCGCGTCTTTGATCACTTTCATCAACTACGTCATCATGAAGAAGGGTCGCAGTATGAATAAACTCTACGATTGCAGCCAAATAGATATGATATGATCCTTGATATCCGCACATCTTTGCCGTGGCCAGGGTCAAAAGTGGTCTTAANTTTTTACCTCCAGCATCTATTAAGTGCGATGCTATCTCAGGTATTCGNGGCGCATATTCTGATGTCATTCGTTCATGAATTAATTTATTTACAGCCTTCAACTCCTCTCTCAGGAGATCAGAAAGTATATCATGTGGCTTTTCCTTATTTCGGTCCAACGCCATTTTACCCCTAGTAAACCTCGACTTAACTTAATTTTATTTCTACTATTGTCCAATGAAAGAGCTAATTCGAACTCAGGATCCGACGGTNATGCTATATGCCAAGACAGTATTAGATGGTGTTGGTATAACTAGCTTTGAGGCGGACGTAAATATGAGCAATTTATATGGCGTTCTGCCTCGCCGACTTCTGGTAATCGACCAGGATTTCGACAAGGCACTAGATGCTCTNATGTCTAATGGCGTGGATGCAGATTTNTCTAATGGTTATTGATTTCTCCATCGATGAATTTTTAGGTGGCAAGCTCAAAATAAAGCAACCAAAGAAAGGTTATAGAGCTGGAATAGATCCTGTACTACTCGCCGCGTCAGTAAATGCTAGTAAAGGTGATAATATCCTTGAACTTGGTTGTGGAGTAGGTGTTGCTAGCTTGTGTCTCGCTAAAAGAGTTGCTGGACTTAATATCTATGGGGTGGAAATTCAGAGCGATTATGCGGCGTTGGCAATTGAGAACTCTCAATTAAACTCGATGGATTTAAATGTAGTGAGTGCTGACATAGGAAGACTGCCGAATAGTGTAAAACAGATACAATTTGACCATGTAATGGCAAACCCTCCTTATTTTGAAAGATTGGCCTCCACAATGTCATTAAATCGGGGCCGTGATGCTTCTCGAATACTACAAACGCCTTTATCAGATTGGGTATCTGTTATTGCGCAGCGACTAAAACAAAAGGGCTGGGCCCATTTAATTTATCGCATTGACCGGTTTGATAAATTGTTTCCTCTATTGACTGCTCGTTTTGGGAGCTTCGTGTTGACACCTATCGTTCCTAGGGAAGATAGGGAAGCGGAATTAATAATGATTCATATGAGAAAGTCTGGCAAAGCAGCCTTGCGCCTGGAGTCACCCCTCCGTTTGCACAAGGGTCATTCGCATACCTCAGATGCTAGTGATTATACAGAAAAAGTCGAAAGTATTTTAAGGGGCCAAGGGCAATTAACTTCTTGGATAAAAAAATGAAACAGCTCACTTAAAAGATTATGAAAAATTTGCCATTAAACGTAAGTTCGAACGTGACACGCAGACATTTATATGCTCAACTTTAGGAGTAAGTTTTACAGGAGATTATAGATGACAGTTTCTTCCCACGTCCTTACCCTTCGTAAAAAGCACCAAGAACTATCAGAAGAAATAGAACAGGCTCAAAAAGCCTTAGCTTCAGATGATTTGAATGTTACAGCGATGAAAAAACGAAAATTAAAAATTAAAGAAGAAATTTCACGGCTACAGGCCTAATTTATATACAATAGTAGCTGAAGTGAATTTTTTGTTAGTCAGTGTTGAGGGGGCGCACTGTTTCACCTCGATTAAAATTTGGCTCTAACTCAATAATTTGGCTGGCAGATGCGTGGGAATTAGTAAGTCTTGACGCAATTATTTCAGCAGATTTTCTTCCAATTTCATACCTACACGCGTCCATTGTGGCTAGCTTCATGGGTAAACCTTCTAACAATTCTACTCCATTAAAGCCTGCCAAACCTATGTCGTTGGGGATATTTCGATTACAAGCTAGTAAATGAAGTAATCCACCAGCACCAATCATGTCATTAGAGTAATAAATGAAGTCTAAATCAGGGTGTTTTTCAAGAATCAATTCGGTTAAGTGGCGTCCTTTTGCAAGCGCTGAGCCACCCGAATAAAACTCGGTACCTACTATTTCCATATCCGTAAACTTGAGCTCATCTGATAAACCTTCAAAGCGCTTTTGTGCTCTGTGGTCTAATGGCATTTTTGTACCTAAAAACCCAATCTTCTTATAGCCAGATGCAATTATTTCTTGTGCCATCAGTTTGCCGGCTCGCCGGTGCGATATCCCGACCATGCCATCAATTGGATCTCCGTCTACATCCATAATTTCAACGACGGGGATCCCTGAGTTTTTCAGCATTAATCTGGCTGTATCGGAGTGTTCTAAACCAGCTATAATAATACCAGCTGGCCTCCATGATAACATCTGATATAGGACTTTCTCTTCTTTTTCTGGTAAGTAATCTGTAATACCGACAACAGGTTGCAGGTCCGTGGTTTCCAGAACAGAATTTATTCCCATCATTACTTCTGGGAAAACCATGTTAGACATACTCGGAATAATAACAGCGACCAAATTAACACGCTGGCTTGCAAGTGCACCAGCTATTTTATTTGGTACGTAACCCAAGTCCCTTGCTGCTTTAAGAACCCGATCTCGCGTAGTTTGTGAAACGTCCCCTCGTCCTCTCAGTACCCGACTTACGGTCATTTCGGAAACACCGGATGCTTCAGAAACATCTCTTAGTGTCAGGGGGCGTTTGACCGTTGATGTCAAGTTTTATCCTCTTCTCTACAAATGATACTCTATAAGGCTTAGTTGTAGAGCAATTAGATTAAACATTTCAAGCCTAACTCAATAGGTGGCTCCAATAATATAGAAATCAGTGAGACGATTACTATTGTGACTAAAGCCTGTTTTATTTATACTTTTTTCTACGGCCCCGTGGCTCAACTGGATAGAGCAGCCCCCTCCTAAGGGGCAGGTTATAGGTTCGAATCCTATCGGGGTCACCAGCATTTAGAGCCTTAGTTTTTAGTCGTTTACCTGTTGAATACTGTGTACATAATAAAATTTTTTAGCGAATTGTAGACATGGCACCAAATTTTCTAATGGAGCAAAAATTAATTAGCGAAGGACACTCAATTGTCGCAGGTGTGGACGAGGTTGGTCGAGGGCCACTGGCGGGCCCTGTAACTGCTGCTGCCGTTATTTTAGACCCACTGAATATTCCTAATAACCTTAATGACTCAAAAGTACTAAGTTTGAAAAAAAGAGAAAAATTATATGACGAGTTGATGTCTAGCTCGATTTTTGCGGTTGTGCATGTATCACCAAAAAAAATTGATAAAATTAATATTTTGCAGGCTTCATTATTAGCCATGGTAAATGCTGTATCTAAGTTAAAAGTTGTACCTAATCACATATTAATTGATGGAAACAAAGTTCCCGAGAAGCTTGCTGATAGTGCTACAGCAATTATTAAGGGTGATGCTAAGGTTTTATCTATCGCGGCGGCTTCTATCATAGCTAAAGTTACACGGGACAGACTGATGCGTGATCTAAGTGTGGAGTTTCCTGCTTATGGTTGGGCTAAAAATGCTGGATACCCAACAAAGTGTCACATGAATGCAATACTTAAATATGGCATTTCTCCTCACCATAGACGTTCATTTAGACCAATACACAAGATATTGTGTGATGAAAACAATCGGAGATTTCAGTCAAAAACGAATTGACGGATTCGTAGAGATGAATCATTTTAGTGGCAACTAAAGAGCGCAAAAGCGCCGGTAAATGAGGCAGTAAAATGAATAAATCCTTGGAGCGGACGGCTAAAAGCCTTCCAACAGAGCGTATATTGGTCGGTGACTGTATAGAGTTAATGAATTCTCTTCCAGAGTGCTCTGTGGACCTAATCTTTGCAGATCCGCCTTATAATTTGCAGCTTAAAAATGAGTTGCATCGGCCAGACAACTCACGCGTTGATGCTGTAAATGACCATTGGGATCAATTTGAAAGCTTTCGAGCCTATGATGAATTCACAAACGCTTGGTTGGCGGCTGCAAGGAGAATTTTGAAAAAGGATGGAGCTATTTGGGTAATAGGTTCCTACCATAATATTTTTAGAGTTGGTTCTACAATGCAGAACCAGGGCTTTTGGATTCTAAACGATGTAGTCTGGCACAAGTCTAATCCGATGCCTAATTTTCGAGGTATGCGGTTTACCAATGCACACGAGACCTTAATTTGGGCGTCTAAAAATGAAAAATCAAAATATACATTCAATTATGACGCACTGAAGGCTCTGAATGAAGGCACCCAGATGAGAAGTGACTGGACACTTCCTATATGTACTGGTCATGAGCGGTTGAAAAACGAAAAAGGTGAAAAAGCCCATCCTACGCAGAAACCGGAGGGACTGTTGTATCGTGTTTTGCTTGGCACAACAAACATCGGTGACGTAGTTTTAGATCCTTTTTTTGGCACAGGTACGACTGGTGCAGTTTGCAAGATGCTAGGCCGTGGCTTCATTGGAATCGAACGTGAGGAATTTTATGCAAAAGTAGCAACGAAGCGAATAAAAAATGTACGGCCCCTAGATAGCGTTTCTTTGCAAGTTTCAGCAGGGAAACGTGCAGAACCACGAATACCGTTTGGCCAGCTCTTAGAACGAGGAATGTTGCGTGCTGGAGAACAGTTAATGTCCAATAACGGTCGCTTTACTGCAAAAGTGAGGGCTGATGGGACCTTAGCTGGCGATAGCGTTGTTGGTTCAATCCATCAGGTGGGAGCAAAATTAGAAGGCGCTCCTAGTTGTAATGGTTGGACTTATTGGTGTTTCAAGCGTGATGGAAAGAGGGTATTAATTGATCAGCTGCGTCAGCAAATTCGCGACGAAATGTGAGCGATTTGAATTCAAAATAATTTTAAACTGTAGAGGCTTATTTATCTCATGGTTGGCAGCATTTTAGCAAAAATAATAGTCGCATTCCTAACTATCTATTGCATTAGTGTTATCGGAGCATATTTTTACAATATCTCGATCATATTTCCTTTTTCTCTTTCTGAGGGAACACATGTCCCGGAGCATCGTTTAAAAGCTATCCGACTTTCACTGTTTGCAACTTTCACATTTTTCGCTTTTCAGTATTTTTTTTACGGCTCAAAAAAATTCTATCCAATCCAAATACTGGCAGTAATGTTGTTTAATTTAACAATATTTGGCACACTAAGTTTTTCCATTGAAGAAGCAGAGGCAGTAGAGTTTCTTCAACTTCTTGTTTGGGTTCCCGTATGTCTAGTTTTATACAAGGCCCAAGAGACTTATTTTAAAAATATTTTCAAAAAATAAGCCTAACAGAAAAAAATACGATCAACAGTAGAAGTAAACTTGGATGACTTGCCTTTAATTGTGAATTTAAATTATTTAACTAGATTTTCTAGTTTATAAGCTTTTTGAAATAGTGTTGGTAACGAGGTCAAATCAAAATCATTTTCTGGAAGGAAAAATCCCTGTTTTATTTTGCAATTAATTGG
>NYSJ01000016.1 GCA_002682975.1 Paracoccaceae bacterium | reverse complement strand
CCCGAAGATTTCTAATATGAACTTTATGGATGTCTCCACAATACCGATAGCAGGAGTAGAATGTTGGATATCAAGATCAGGATATACTGGTGAAGATGGGTTTGAAATTTCAATTCCAAACACGGCCGCAGAAAATGTCACCGAAGCTTTGTTGAAACACAAATCTGTAGAACTTGTCGGACTTGGTGCTCGAGACTCTTTGCGACTAGAAGCTGGACTGTGTCTGTATGGGCAGGATATTGACACTAAAACCTCCCCTGTTGCTGCGGGGTTAAAATGGGCCATGCATAAATCAAGATTAAGCGAAGGACAAAAGGAAGGCAACTTTCCTGGAGCTAATACAATATTCTCCGAAATAAAAAATGGTGCTGAATATAAATTAGTGGGATTTGTGCCTCTTGGGAAAGCCCCCATAAGAACAGATACCCAGCTTTTTGATAATGGCACTTCTTGTGTTCCGATAGGACGGATAACATCAGGTTTATTCAGCCCCACACAAAAACATCCGATTGCATTGGGCTATATAAAAAGTGAGTTCTCACATTTAGGTCACAGAGTGAATGCACAAGTTCGAGGTAAATTGCTAGAAGTAGAAGTAACTTCGTTACCTTTTGTTAAGAAAAACTTTAAAAAAAATTAACTTTTGGAGAAACATATGAAATTTACAGAAGAACACGAATGGTTAAGAGTAGAAGGTGAGTTGGTAGTGGTCGGTATAACTGAACATGCCAGCTCTCAGTTAGGCGATATCGTATTCGTAGAGTTACCTGAAGAAGGCACAACAGTATCAAAAGACGATGAAATTGTTGTAATCGAGAGCGTGAAAGCGGCTTCGGATATCCTTTCCCCTCTTGATGGGGAAATTGTTGAAATCAACGAAATGCTGGTGGATGAGCCAAGCAAAGTAAATAATGATCCCATGGGAGATGCTTGGTTTTTCAAAATAAAGCCAGATAATTCTGAGCAGATCAATGAATATATGGACGAAGCGGCTTATACCAAATTAATTGGCTAACCATCTGGTATTTATAAAATAATAAATTAATTTTTAGGGGTTCCGTAATGCCTTTTACACCAACAAATTATCTTCCTTACGATTTCGCAAATCGCAGGCACATAGGCCCATCTCCATCGGAAATGGAAGAAATGTTCAAAGTGTTAGAAGTCGAGTCTATTGATCAACTCATAAATGAAACAGTTCCAGAAAGCATTCGTCAGAAAGAGCCACTGAACTTTGGTAAACCGATGTCCGAGAGAGAGCTTTTAAGACATATGCGAATTACTTCGTCAAAGAATAAAATTCTCACAAGTCTGATAGGTCAAGGTTATTATGGAACAGTAACCCCGCCAGTTATTCAAAGAAACATACTTGAAAACCCAGCGTGGTACACCGCTTACACACCCTATCAGCCGGAAATAAGCCAAGGCCGTTTAGAAGCACTACTTAATTTTCAAACTATGATTTCTGATCTTACTGGATTAGAAATCGCAAATGCTTCCCTTTTAGATGAGTCAACTGCCTGCGCTGAAGCTATGACAATGGCCCAACGTATTTCCCGCTCAAAAAGCACAGCATTCTTTGTAGATGAGAACTGCCACCCACAAAATATTTCTGTTTTAAAGACTCGTGCAAGGCCATTAGGCATCTCTTTGATAATTGATAATGTCGATAATCTGGATGCTCATAAAGTATTTGGGGCTATTTTCCAGTATCCTGGAACAAATGGGAGTATNCGTGATTTAACGAACGAAATAGAAAAATTACATGAAGNTAAGGCNATAGGTGTGNTTTCAGCAGACCCATTAGCGCTGACATGTCTTAAAGAACCGGGAGCGATGGGTGCAGATATAGCAGTGGGCACAACTCAAAGGTTTGGAGTACCAGTTGGATACGGTGGTCCTCATGCTGCTTACATGGCAACAAAAGATAGTTATAAAAGGTCTATGCCGGGAAGGATCGTTGGCATTTCTATTGATGCTCATGGAAACAAGGCGTATCGATTAGCTCTCCAGACCCGTGAGCAGCATATTAGGCGAGAAAAGGCAACATCGAATGTATGCACTGCGCAAGCACTGCTCGCTGTTATGGCATCATTTTATGCAGTTTTCCATGGACCGGAAGGTCTCAAAGCAATTGCTCAGCGTATTCACAGAAAGACTGTAAGGCTTGCAAAAGGTCTTGAAAAAGCTGGTTTTGAAGTAGANCCAGATGCTTTCTTCGATACAATAACNGTTGATGTAGGTTTGTTCCAAAAAGGTGTGATGAGCGCGGCTGTAAAAGAGGGAATAAATTTGCGAGCAATAGGCAAAAATAAAATCGCNATATCTTATGACGAAACGACTAGACGCGATACCACAGAGGCTGTCTGGAGAGCCTTCGGCTTAACTATGAAAGACGACGATTTAGAGCCAAGCTATAGAATACCAAACAGCCTATTACGTCANAGCANNTATTTAGANCANGANGTATTCCANATGAACCGGGCCGAGACAGAAATGATGCGTTATATGAGACGNCTNTCTGATAGAGATTTAGCACTNGATCGTGCTATGATCCCTCTTGGCTCATGTACAATGAAACTAAATTCGGCAGCAGAGATGATGCCCGTAAGCTGGAGAGAGTTTTCCCTGCTACATCCTTTTGCCCCCAAAGAACAAGCAAAAGGTTATGAGGAAATAATAAATGATCTTTCTGGCAAACTGTGCACAATAACTGGTTATGATGCCATTTCAATGCAACCCAACTCTGGAGCTCAAGGAGAGTACGCGGGTCTATTGACCATTGCTGACTATCATCATTCCCGTGGAGATGGACATCGAAATGTTTGTCTTATTCCAACATCAGCACATGGTACCAACCCAGCCAGCGCGCAAATGGTTGGATGGAAAGTAGTACCGGTGAATTCTGCAGATAATGGAGATATCGATATTGACGANTTCAAGTCAAAAGCAGAGTACTANAGCAAAGAGCTTGCGGGATGCATGATTACTTATCCTTCAACACATGGGGTTTTTGAAAAGACTGTACATGCTGTTTGNGATATNACCCACTCCTATGGCGGGCAAGTCTACATTGACGGTGCTAACATGAATGCCATGGTTGGTTTATCTAAGCCTGGAGACATAGGTGGNGATGTAAGCCATTTAAATTTGCATAAGACTTTTTGTATACCGCATGGTGGTGGTGGTCCNGGAATGGGTCCAATTGGAGTAAAAAAACATCTAAAACCACACCTTCCTAATAATTTACAATTTAAAGGCAGNGCTGGCCCAGTTTCTGCCGCGCCATTCGGTTCCCCTTCATTACTTCCCATCAGTTGGGCATATTGCCTTATGATGGGTGGAGAAGGACTTACTCAAGCAACAAAAGTCGCTATTTTGAACGCAAACTACATTGCAAAACGTTTGGAAGGTAANTTTGATGTTCTATATAGAGGTGAATTTGGNAAAGTTGCGCACGAATGTATTTTAGATGTTCGNCCNTTCGCAGAAACAGCAGATATTTCCGTTGAAGATATAGCAAAACGATTAATTGATTGTGGCTTTCATGCTCCAACGATGAGTTGGCCTGTAGCAGGGACCCTTATGGTGGAGCCAACTGAATCTGAAACNAAAGCAGAGCTGGATAGATTTTGCGATGCAATGCTCGCAATACGAGAGGAAATACGACAAATAGAGCATAATAAAATGGATCGAGAGAACAATCCTTTGAAAAACGCTCCACACACTGTTGAGGATTTGGTTGGAGACTGGAACCGTCCATATTCAAGAGACCAAGGCTGTTTTCCACCTGGTGCATTCCGCGTAGATAAATATTGGCCACCNGTTAACCGAGTAGACAACGCCCACGGCGATCGTAATCTTATTTGTATCTGCCCACCTATGTCCAATTATGCTGAAGCAGCAGAATAAGTAGATGTGAGGACCATTTATTGAAGTGCTAAAATTGCGGCTTTAAGAGTTTCGCGCTTAATGTGACCGTATCCTTTTACTTTAAGAGCACTGTCCAATTGAGCTTCAAATTTTTCTGGACTCTGTTTAAGTTTTTTTGGGTCTGAGAGCTTTGAAATTAATATGTTTTTAAATTTAACTTCTAACTTTCTTTCCTGGCTGTAAGAAAACGGATCNAAACTAGTTCCACGCAAACTTTTCAATTTGGTCAGCGCCACAAATATAAAACGCACCCATGATCCAAATCGGATTTTTCTGGGCAGACCATTCACATCTTTTAAAAAACTTAAAAAGGGAGGCGCTAAATAATAGCCAGATGGGCGAGCAGTGCCAAATTTTGAGATCAGACTTTCCTTAAAAGTTGTAGAAAGCATAAGGCGTGCAACTTCGTATTCATCTTTAATGGCCATTCCCCTAAATAATGCCTTTGCAGTTTTTTTAGAGATGGTAGTGTCGCCAAATTGGACCTTAACAGCATCCATAATTTTCTTGTAACTTTCTGCATAATTTTTATTTTGATAGGAAGTTAACTTTTCTGAAAAGATGCTTATTGTCTGGTCTAATTCAGCATCTTCTGGTCTATACTCCGTAAAACGATTTTTACCATACCCTGATACGCTTAAAACATATTGCGGATCATATGCTAGCCATCTTCCCCACTGTAGAGCTTTTAAATTTTCTTTAACCNACNTTCCGTTTAGNATTAATGCNTTTTCTACTGATCTCACGGAAACAGGTATCATGCCCTTCTGTAATGCAATACCCAGCATCATAATATTCGCAGTGATCTTATTACCCATCAAAGTCTCACAAATTTGCTGAATATTGTAAGTTGCGCAGTTTTTAGTATCTAAAAATTTATGCAATCTCGAAAATATCGTTTTTTCTGAGACAGTTTCGCCATTTCCGAAACCAACTACGCCAACGGGATCGATATCAATATTCATTATTGCCTGAGATTTACTCTTATTCAAAACTTTTAGAGAATTATCAGCTACTCCGACAACTGCATCACATGCTAATAACAAGTCTGCCTCACCGTCTGGAATTCGGGACATACGTAAGCTGAGATCTTCAGATCTTGTAATTCTTATTTGACTAGTAACAGCACCATTTTTTTGGGACAGGCCTGTTTGACTGACAGCTTGTGCGCAAATGTCATCAAGACGCGCAGCCATTACTAANACTGCAGACAGCGTAGAAACACCTGTNCCCCCAATCCCTGCTAAATATATATTTGTAATNTCTTTNTCTATAATNACCGGATCNGGAACTTTATCGTATTCTGGTAATTCAATTTCTTGTCTATNATTTCCTGGTTTTGGAACCACTGCCACAAAACTTGGACAGAAACCGTCCAAACACGAATAATCATCATTGCAAACTGAGTGATCAATTACTCGTTTATCTGCTTCACCATCAAATTTNGGCTTAAGCGCAACGCAATTTGAACTTTNTGCACAATCACCACANCCNTCNCANACGGCTGNATTAATATAAATACGCTCCGNCCGCGATGCNATAGTTTTGCGCTTTCGGCGACGTCGAAGTTCAGTAGCGCAGGTTTGTACATGTAANANTGCANNGACNCCTTTAATTTNAGATAAATCATCCTGAACTCTTAGTATTTTATCCCTGTGAAAGAAATCTACNCTAGCAGGCCATGAACCATTCAAACGAATTTGATCTGGCTGATCAGAGACAATCACTACTTTTTTCACTCCTTCAGCTAATAATTGTTCGCTCATCGACAAAGGTCCCGATCCTCCTTGCGCACTTTGCCCACCTGTCATAGCCACGGCATCATTAACTAACATTTTGAATGTAATATTCACTCCTGCAGCCACTGCTGCTCTTACACCTAAGTATCCAGAGTGAGCATAAGTGCCATCACCCATATTTTGAAAAGAATGAGATCGGTCTGAAAATGGTGCTCGACCTATCCAAAATGCTCCCTCACCCCCCATCTGCGTAAAATTAGTAATGGTATCAGGGTTAATGAAGCCAGATATTGAATGGCAACCAATACCCATGCCAACAATTTCATCATCAGAAACTTTAGTACTGCTGTTGTGTGGGCAACCAGCGCAATAATAAGGCTGCCGAATTGGTATCTCACTCAATGGGCTCACTACGGGAGCTTTTTCGATCGGATTAAGTGCTATAGAGTGATGAGAAGCTCGAGCCGCGATTACATTTAAAATATTCTCCAGTGATAGCTCGCCATATGATGGTAATAAATTTGTACCATCAGGGTTAGTTTTACCTGAAAGTAAAATATGGCGATCTTGTTTTAAGCAAATTTTAGCAATCTGCTCCTCAACAAAAGAGCGTTTTTCTTCAATTACTAACACTTCCTCAACA
>NYSJ01000015.1 GCA_002682975.1 Paracoccaceae bacterium | reverse complement strand
CGACGAATTACAAACGACGTATCAGTTTTCTACCTATACGCAAGTTAAAAGTTTCTCACATTTCATTTCCAGGACAATGTTAGTTTTTTCAAATCATTCATAATGGGTAACATCCTGTTTATTTGTTGTTTATTTAAATTCTCAATTTTGGCAATCAAAAATGATGAGGATAGTTTCTGTTTACTTGTTACTTCAAACGGTTTTGTATCGTCTTTCTGGTTTTGGGCTTCAAAAAAGTCAAAGAGCCCTGGTTGCTCGGGAACCTCTTTAGATGATACCGCTCTATCACCGGCGGACGGGATATTTTTTTTGTCCCGCACTAGTGAAGCTGCTTTAATATTGGCTTTTATTGGATTTTCTAACTCAACATCTTTTTCGTGCACTTCTAAATCCAGTGGCCGAGAAAGGCCTACAACGTAGTTTAACCCTTTTTCGCGTAAAACTTGCTTTGCTCCCTTTATAGTGTGCCCCTCGATATGAAGTAGCTGCTTTATACCGCCAATTAATAGCATATCCTTTGGTCGGTAATAACGCCTTCCGCCAGAGCGTTTGGTTGGTTTAATCTGACTGAATTTACTTTCCCAAAACCTAAGCACATGAGTTGGAGTCTCCAGCCAGTCTGAAACTTCGCTTATGTTCCGAAAAGCTTTTGCAGATTTTGACATAGTTTAGAACTAACCTTCTTTATTTTCCCTCTGAGACTCTGTCTTTCATTAAATGAGAAGGCCTAAAGGTAAGCACTCGGCGCGGAGGTATGGGAGCTTCCTGTCCGGTTTTAGGATTACGCCCAACTCGTGCGCTTTTTTGACGAATACTAAATGTACCAAATGATGAAATCTTAACCTGCTCGCCCGCAACGACTGATGCACAGATTTTTTCAAGTACGCTTTCTACTAAGTCTGCTGATTCGTTTCTGGATAGTCCTAACTCTCGGAATACAGCCTCACTTAAATCCATTCGCGTTAGTGTTTTATCATTCATATTACATCCCCCATTCCAGTTAATTGTAATGCTCACGAATTTAGTAAGTCAACTTAAATGGAGTTAAGCTGGGAAAAGTTTTCAAATTTTTTACTATTTCCTAATTTACCACCTAATGATTAAAGATCCCCAAGCGAGTCCACCGCCAATGGCTTCGGTAACTATCAAATCATTTTTCTTTAAAAAACCATCTGTTTTTGAAACAGAGAGTGCCAGGGGAATAGAAGCAGCGGAAGTGTTGCCATGATCCTGTACTGTGGTTAAAATTCGTTCTTTTGGGATACCCATTTTTTTTGCTGTTCCATTAATGATTCTGATGTTGGCCTGATGCGGGACAATCCAGTCAATTTCGTCGATAGTAACTCCTGCTGCTTTCATTGAATTTTCAGCGGTCGTGGCCAATTTTTCGATTGCATGTCTGTAAACTTCTTTACCATGCATTCTTAAATAGCCTGTAGACTGAGTGGATACACCTCCATCTACATATAAAATGTCTTTCAATCTTCCATCTGAGTTCAAATCAGATGCTAAAATCCCCCGATCAGATTTATCCCCGTTCCCACTTTCTGCACTTAAGATGACAGCTCCTGCACCATCTCCAAATAGTACGCACGTAGATCTATCTTGCCAGTCCATTAGTTTAGAAAATGTCTCTGAGCCAATAACTAGAACCCGTTCTGCTTGTCCGGAGATTATAAGCGCATTTGCGTTTGCTAAAGCAAACACGAAACCAGCGCAAACAGCTTGAACGTCATATGCAAACCCTTTTGTCATTCCCAGTTTCGCCTGCACCATAGTTGCAGCTGAGGGGAAGGTAAGGTCCGAAGTTGAAGTGGCTAATATGATTGCGTCTATATCATCAGCAAGTAATTTAGCATCCTCTAATGCCTTTTTAGCTGCAAATGTAGCCATGTTAGAAGTAGTCTCGTCTTGGCTTGCAAAATGTCTACGTCTTATTCCAGAACGACTAGAAATCCATTCATCAGATGTATCCAGAGTTTGTTCAAATTCAGAATTTTCAACTATCCGTTTTGGCAAATAGTGTCCACATCCTTTTATCACAGCACGAACTGTCATTAATTATCCCAAATTACTTATCTGCATCTTCATGCATATCGTTATCTATTGCTCCTGCGTATGCAACCCGCGCAGCTACTTTTTGTGAAAAATCATTCCTGGACAGTTCGAAGGCTAATTTAATTGCTGCCTCAATACCTGTTGCGTCTGCGGATCCATGAGATTTTACAACCGTACCATTAAGGCCCAAAAATACTCCACCATTGACTCTTCTTGGGTCAATTCTCATTTTAAGCCTATTCAAAGAGGTAAAAGCTAAAAGACTTGCGAGCATTGATAAGGGCGAAAATTTAAAGGCCTCACGCAGTAAATATCCAATAAGACTTGCAGTTCCTTCTCCTGTCTTGAGTGCCACGTTTCCAGTGAAGCCGTCAGTTACAATAACGTCTACTTTGGAGCCAGGAATATCGCTACCTTCAACGAAACCTTCAAAACTGAAGTTTGCCTCTNGTTGGCATTGCTCAATTTTCGAAAANGCTTCTTTCAGTTCATTTCTGCCTTTATGNTGCTCAGTCCCAACATTAAGTAAACCGACACGCGGAGTTGTTACACCTAATCCATTTCTGGCGTAAGAGACACCCATTAAAGCATATTGTAGTAAATCTTTTGCATCCGCTCTGATATCGGCNCCGACATCCAACATTACATTGAAGCCCATTGGATTTGACGATGGCCAAAGTATGGCAATTGCAGGACGGTTTACCCCAGTTAGTTTTCTTAGTCTTAACATACTCAGCGCCATCAAGGCTCCAGTATTGCCGCAAGAAACACAGACGCTGGCACTACCATCCCTTACAGAGTCTATTGCTGACCACATAGATGTCTCCTTACCATGCCTGATTATATGGCTAGGCTTATCCTCCATTTTTACAACTTCGTTACTGTCAATTACCGTTACTCTGCCAGATAGTGAGTGGCGTTTACTCACTAATTTTTCCAGGTGTTTACTTGGACCATGCAAAAGGAAGTGTATACTAGCATTTTTTTTTGCAGCACGAACAATTCCAGCTATGACAGCTGTTGGGCCTAAGTCACCCCCCATTGCGTCAATACTTATAGTTGTGCTTGGATGCACGACCTCTGAATGTCTATTTACGGTCGTGTGCATAACGCTTTCCTTTACTAGGAACTAGGCCGCGTCGTCGTCCAACTCAATTTCCTCAGTCATAGGTATTACTTCTTTGTCTCCATAGAAGCCACAAGACGAACATATGTGATGAGGACGTTTTAATTCTCCACAATTTGGACATTCATTGGGATTCCCAGCCTTTAGAGCATCGTGAGCTCTACGATTATTTCGTCTGGATTTTGATACTTTATTTTGCTGAACAGCCATGTCTAAAACTCAGTATTATTGGGGGTATACCCCACGGTTAACCTTTATCCATGCGCAATACATCTATTCGGTACCCATATACAACCCAATTTTTTTTATTTTGCTATTTTAGTGACTTTTAAAGTGTTTATATTGCTATTTTAACTTTTCTTTAAGTGTGCTCAAAATTGCGAAAGGGTTTTGTTCATTTTCTATATCATCCAGGCTAGCATCACCTAACGAAACCGACAAATAGTCTGTATCATTTGATCTCGGATAGTCTGGCAGCGCTAATGCGAGAGTTTCTAATGCTAGTAAAGATAAATCTAGCGTGTCAGTTAAAGGTTCTAATGTTTCATCTAATTCCATGTTGACATCTAGCCCCTCATCTTTTTCTAGTGGAGATATTTCTGTTGTCGGTACATAAACACGTTTTACATTTTCATCTAAACGGCATCTCACTGCCTCTTGTGTAACTACGCATTTTTGAACTAGCGAAGCCCCTAATTTTCCTGATAATAACCATTTATTTTTTCCATGAGCACTAATTTTCCCTCTGAAGTCTATTTTCCCTAGCGATATAAGATCCAGCTGCTCAGCAATCTTAGAGTTCGAAGCAACATTGGATTGCCATCGGAAACTGTTACCTTTGACAGTACTTAAATCAGATATTTTTATAATTTTATCAAAAATTTCGCTTTTGGGCATTTATAAATTTCTTCCTTTATTGCAATAAACCGTCAACATGATGTAATTGAGGGTAATATTATACTTTAATCAAGTCAGGAATAATTGATGAACGGACTTTTTAAAAAGGTTTTCTGCGTTATCTTTATCTTGNNTGGTTTCAGTTGCTCNCAACAATTTCGTAATCACGGGTACATNCCTAGTGAAGAAGAATTATCAATAGTTTCNGTATCAGAAGACGACAAAGATAGTGTTATTCAAAAACTTGGCACTCCATCAATTGGTGGCGTTTTGGATGATGGTAATATTTATTTTGTCCAGACCAANGTNTTAAAGAATTCNATCAGAGCTTNAAAGCCAGTTGATCGNCAAGTCCTNGTCCTNTCTTTCGATGAAAATAGTCGGCTAGATAATATTCAGAAATTTGGCCTCGAGAAAGGAAAAATAGTTATCCTAGAATACCGTACGACNCCATCTGGATTAAAAAANATGTCATTTCTTTTTAGGTTATTTCAAAATGTTGGAGGCCCATCTGCGGAGTCCCTTTTACAATAACTTGCAACCTATGTTTCTTTACGTATCCAAAGATCTATATGCATTTACGCAANATAGTATTTAGATGAAGTNCTACCATCCNAAATTTGATCTTGAGCAAGCTTTNCAGCCTGTTCATTTGGAAGAAGCTCAAGCATTTAGGTATAAAGCATTTGGGGTGGCAAATGAGACTGGTCTTGAGTGTGATGAGTATGATAAAAAATTCAAGCATATATTAATTCGTGATAGANAGAACAGAAGAGTAGTTGGATACTTTCGTTATATTTTCTACAAATCTGGTGCGCTTGTTCAAAACGGATACTCTGCCGCTTATTATGACCTGAAAAAAATTGAAAGCTTTGATCAGCCATTACTAGAGGTAGGACGAGTTTGTACGGACCCATCTCTGAAAGANCCAGATATATTGAGATTAGTTTGGGCCTACCTCGCACACTGCATACAATTAAAAAAGATTGCTTTTATATTNGGGTGCTCTTCATTTGAGGGCACCGATCAGAATAAATATACAGATTCTTTTGCAGTTCTTCAGTTACGTCATTTGGGTCCNAAAAATTTATTACCCAGTATTAAGTCACCGGCTGTTTTCAAATTTGCAAAAGTGCTTAAAGCTGATCCAAACTTCAAAATGGCGATCTTAAAAATGCCTTCTCTTTTAAGAGCCTATCTTTTAATGGGGGGCTGGGTGAGTGACCATGCGGTAATCGATAAAAAGTTAAATACGCTTCATGTTTTTACTGGTTTGGAGGTGAGTAAAATCCCCAATGCAAANAAACGATTTTTATTGAAGAAACCTTGACCTGTTTATTTTTCTGAATTAGCTCAAATTTTTATGAGTGTGCCTTTAATCCAGTTACATCAAGTTTGCCTAGGTTTTGGTGGGTCTGACGTATTCAAAAATGTAGATCTAGTTTTGAATGTNGGAGCTCGTTGTTGTCTGGTTGGAAGAAATGGTTCNGGTAAATCAACCCTTTTTAAACTAATTGCTGGTGAAATTGTTCCAGACGCTGGTGCGGTTGCAATCCATAAAGGCATTCAAGTACGGCTCATGGAACAGGATCCAGAACTTTCTAAATTTACCACTTTAGGAGACTTTGCAGCAAGCAGTTTGGGTAGTAATGAAACTTACAAAATTGATGCNATAAGTAATGGCCTAAAACTAAATCTTCAACAAGAGGTTAAACTTGCCTCTGGAGGAGAAATTAGACGAGCAGCTTTGGCGAAAGTAATAGCTGAAGCTCCAGACCTGATGCTTTTGGATGAACCTACCAATCATCTGGACATCGAAAGTATAAAATGGTTAGAGGCCGAGCTTAAAAATTTAAAGTGTGGAATAGTAATTATTAGCCATGATCGAGCATTTCTGCGCTCTGCATCAAAAACCNCTTTATGGTTAGACAGAGGAGTTCTTCGAAAGAGCGAGAGAAATTTTGCTGAATTTGAAGATTGGCGGGACAAAATTTGGACTGATGAAGATGCGAATAACCATAAAATTAGGCGNCGCATTAAAGAAGAGTCCATTTGGGCAGTAGAGGGTATCTCGGCAAGGCGAAAAAGAAATCAAGGCAGATTGAAAGCGTTGATAAAACTTAAGCAAAACTATGGTTCGCAAATAAAGCGGCAAGATACTTCAAAAATGTCCTTCAAGTCTGATGAAATCTCAGGACGAAAGATATTGGAGGCACGAGGCATTAGTAAAAACATTGGTGGAAAGCTAATATGCAGCAATTTTAACGTCACCGTGACCCGAGGAGAGCGGATTGCATTAGTTGGAGCAAATGGAATTGGAAAGACAACACTTCTCAATATGCTTTTTGGAGATATACCTCCCGATACGGGTACAATAAAAAAAGGCACTAATTTAAAAGTAGCTAGATTTGAGCAAAATAAAAGCAATCTGAATCTGGATGCTAGTTTATGGGAAAACTTAATAGATGATCCTGAAACTGCTCTTCCAGGTAGATCTGATCACATATTGGTAAAAGGGGTGCCGAAACACGTTGCTGGATATTTAAAAGAGTTTCTGTTTGACCCTAGCACTATCCGGGCTCCAGTCCGTTCTCTCTCTGGAGGTGAAAAATCCAGGCTAATTCTTGCAAAACTTATGGCCAAGACAAGTAATCTTTTGCTGTTGGATGAGCCAACAAATGATTTAGACATAGAGACATTAGATCTACTTCAAGAAATACTGTCTGAGTATGATGGTACAATTATTTTGATCAGTCATGATAGAGATTTCGTTGACCGCGTTGCAACGCGAATTTTATTTTTCGATAAAAATAGTAAAATTATAGATTTTACAGGAGGTTATGAGTCATACTTAAACAGTTACTCTAAAGTTGACAATCGGTTGGATAATGTTGCTAAACCTGCAAGATCAAAAATTGGAGCGGGTGTACCAATAAAAAAGAAAAGTGAAAGTTTATCATTTACTGAGCAACATAGGCTTATCGAGATTTCCAGAGAAGTTAAAAAACTTGAATCAGAGGTAAAGAAATTAGAAGACTTNTTATNCACCGAAGACCTTTTCCGGTCTGATAGAGTAAAATTTGATAAAGCTTCTAGTGCTTTGTTGGNGCGAAAACTTAAAATGGACGAACTGCTAGAAGAGTGGCTGCTTCTTGAAGAAAAAAAGAGCTGAAATACAAACTTTTATATAATACTTTTAAATGGCTCAAAATTTACAGTTAATTAAGTTCTTTGATCCACCTATTGTATATGAAACCCAATAAAGAGACTGTAATAATAATCCTAAAAATATGATGTGCGCTTACTAAGGCTGGGCTCGATGCCACTGATAGGGCTATTAATGACATTTCTGTAACACCGCCGGGAGCAAACGATATAAAAAGTGTCATGGGAGTTATTACGGATAAGTATTGGAGGGCCATTACAAATAGGAATGCCAGTATGAGCATTGAAATTACTGATATTAATGACAATCGAGTTGCGGTCCAAAGAATATTTTTATCCATACCAAAGAACCTTGCACCTAAACTAGTTCCGATAATGACCTGAGCGACTACAATGAGTATGTCAGGAAGAAAAATTCTATAATTCATACCAACGGAAAATAAAGCAGTCACGAGCATCGGACCCAACAAATGCCCTGCTGGCATCCTCAACTGGGATCCCAAGCCCAACCCTACAGCTATTAAGATTAAAATATAAATTAGGTCACTTACTGTAATATTTGAATTTTCGTTNACCGTCATTCCAGAAGCACTACCGACTGGCCCTCCGAACCAAACTGAAATTATGATCGGTACTAGAATTATTACCAAAATAATTCGCAGGAATTGCTGAAGTGTTACAATTTTTATTNCCCCGCCATATTGCTCGGACATAGCAATACTTTCCATTAAGCCACCAGGTGCTGACGAAAAAAATGCCGTAGCTCGATCATATTTTCCAGCTATTAAGAAAATTTTATAATTCAGAAAATGTGCACACCAACTAAAAATTAATAAGCCAAATAAGCTTGGAATGTATGTGGTGAGTTGTCTTAAGAGATCTGGAGTAACCTGTGATCCGATCATTACTCCGATTACGGCTATAAAGCATTTTCGTAACCTCTGAGGAAAAGCGTAACTTGGAGGGGCTATTTTATCTCCAAATTTAATTGACCACGCTGCACATGCCAAAAGTGAGCCTATCATCCATGGGAGCGGAAGGAGTGTATTGGAGGCCAACCATCCTGCTGTAACTCCAAACACTAATAAAAGTGCTGTATAAAAAAGTCTACTTTTCAATAGAATTTCCTTATTAAAAAGTCTTATAGCTGGAAACTTTTATTTTGAAACATAACGAAGGGTTATCTTTCCCTATCGTATTTTTTTAGAAACTGAAAGAAAGATCGAGTATCAGGATGTCTNTTTTCTAGGGCAATTGTGTATGCATTCACCATAAAGAAACAAGCCTTGTCTGAGTTGGATGAATTATAAGCGGCCTCTGCGTATAATTCTGCTAATTTGAGACCATCATTATTTTGGTGGGCAACTAAAATTTCCACCTCCAAATTCGTTTCAGTCTTTTTGTNTGCGTCCATTTTGGATCTCACTTGCTACCCAGTAGTGAAAACAATGAGTGGGGCTATCCATAACAGGAGAAAACCGACCACCATCAAACTTTACAGCATGACGCCCCCTCTGCATGCCTTGGACCACTGGAACATCCTCCTCAAATACGTTCTTCCATAATTTCATATTTTTGCGTCGCAATTGTTTTGAAGTGTTTTTGCAAGAATAAAATAAGTGAACGTGTTCATATGTTTTTTCAGGGCCATCTGGTATGAGAATTATTGCAAACGCATGATCCCTGTGTACACCTAGAAGTACATTTGGGTAGACTGCAATATATTCAGCAGCTGTATCCCATTTATCAGTTAAATTGGGAAAATCTGGAAAACTATTGCCTTCGTTATCCTCCAACTGCTTATAAACTTTTGTTCCTTGTCCAGAAAATATATTTTTATGCTCAATATGATAATGATCTTCAAGCCTTGAGTAGGTATTAAGTCCAGGGTGAACCCATGGTAAATGATAACTTTCGCAATAATTCTCGACTGCCAATTTCCAATTGGCAGCTACCTCAATTGTGAATGAACTCTCACTTCCTCCATGAAAAAGAGGCTTATCAAAATCGGCCCACCTATCTATCAAATCTTTCATACTGTCTTCAAAATTTGGTGCGGTGCCGGAAAGATTTATCCATATAACTCCCATCCATACGTGACTTCGAATTTCAGTTAAACCTAGATTAGACCTATCTATAGATCCATGCAGGTTCCTTCCTGGCCCCCCTACATGAGGTGTACTTATTAGGTGCCCATCTGTGGAGTAACACCAACTATGATAGGGGCAACGGATAGCTCCCTTTATGGTTTTTGCTTGTTCTATGAGTATCATGCCACGATGCCGGCACGTATTTTGAAAAACCTTAACTCTGTTATTTTTAGTGCGAACTATAAACAAAGGAGTCCCTTGAAAATTAATTGGCACCGCGTTTCCAACACTTGGAATTTCAGCAGCTACCGCGAGCCCGCTCCATTTGTTGAACAGCAAAATATCTTTCTCTTCTTTAAAAACTGATGGGCAAGTGTAGTGCTCATTGGGAAGACCGTTTGCATCTTCTACTGGTAAACAAACTCGGTTTAGTATAGCTATCTTTTCCATTTTAGCCTTACTTTTTTATATGTTATAAAGTTAAATGCCATTTCGGGCTAGCCTAAAACGACAAATGACTAAATTGAAAACGACAGGGTATTTAATTGAATGGGTTAGCCGCGAGAGAGAGCTGCTACACCTGTTCGGGCTATTTCGATCAGACCTAATGGACGCATCAATTCAGCAAATGCGTCAACCTTATCGGGAGCGCCGGTGATTTGAAAGGTAAAGTTATCTAGGGTGCTGTCCACAACATTTGCTCTAAAAATATCAGCAAGNCGTAAGGCTTCTACTCTTTTTTCTCCTTTACCTCCAACCTTCAGTAGGGCAAGTTCTCGTTCCACGTGAGGCCCTTCAACCGTTAAATCATGTACCTCATGCACGGGTACAATTCTTCCAAGTTGTGCTTTAATTTGNTCAATAACCTGTGGCGTGCCCGTGGTAACGATCGTAATGCGACTTAGATGTCCTTCATGATCAACCTCGGCGACTGTAAGGCTGTCTATATTGTAACCGCGGCCTGAAAAAAGNCCTATTACCCGAGCAAGAACTCCAGCCTCATTATCAACTAAAATTGCCAGGGTATGGGTCTGTATCTCATCGCCAAAACTTGACCNTAGATCATAGGCAGAATGCTTGCTTGATCCTTTTTTTATTTTTAAAGCTGACATCTTAAATCCGTAAAGTTATGAATCATACTAATACCGCCCCAGAGCTTCCGATGGCATCATCAGTTTTTGCCTCTCCTAGCAACATTTTGTTATGTGGCTCCCCAGATGGTATCATTGGGAAGCAATTTTCATGTTTCTCGACCAAGCAATCGAAAAGCACTGGGCCGTCATAAGAAAGCATTTCTGAAATAGCATCATCTAGATCGGCTGGGTCGGAGACCATAATGCCTTTAGCACCAAATGCATCTGCNAATTTCACAAAGTCCGGCAGTGCATCAGACCAGCTGTGGGAGTAGCGTTCGCCATGTAATAATTCTTGCCACTGTCTTACCATACCCAATCTTTCATTATTCAAAATAAATTGCTTAACAGGCAATTTGTATTGAATCGCAGTACCCATCTCTTGCATATTCATCAGCCAGCTAGCTTCTCCAGCCACATTAATAACTAAGGCATTCGGATGAGCAATTTGAACGCCTATTGATGCAGGAAAACCATATCCCATAGTTCCGAGACCACCAGAAGTCATCCATTGNTTCGGTTCTTCAAAACCGAGGAACTGTGCAGCCCACATTTGATGCTGACCCACCTCCGTGCAAATAAACCGATCTGATCTANTACGAGTAAGCTGTTCAAGACGTTCAAGAGCAAATTGGGGTTTGATTGTCTTCGCGCTATTTTTATAGCTCAGGCATTTAACTGATCGCCATTCATCTATTTGACCCCACCATTTATTAATAGCGACTGAGTTTGTCTTTCGACCTCTTGCTTTCCACATATTTAGAATATCGTCTAGCACGTGCGCTATATCGCCAATGATTGGAATATCAACATGAATTACTTTATTGATCGACGATGGGTCGATATCTATATGNGCTTTTTTAGAATTTGGACTGAAGGCATCTAGTCTACCAGTAATTCTATCATCAAATCGAGCGCCTATGTTTATCATTAGATCACAATCATGCATTGCCATATTCGCTTCGTAAAGCCCGTGCATTCCNAGCATGCCAAGCCAATTATTACCGGAGGCTGGATAGCACCCTAGGCCCATCAATGTGGACGTGATTGGGAAGTTAGTGCTTTTTACTAATTCCCTGAGAAGCTGACTTGCCCCATTACCAGAGTTTATTACGCCACCCCCCGTATAGAGGACTGGCTTTTCTGACTTCTCAATTGCTTCGACTAGCTTAGTAATTTGTTCAATATCACCTTTTAATTTTGGTCTATATTGAGAGGTTGGTACTTTTTTAGAAGTTACATAATTGCCAGATGCAAATTGAATATCTTTTGGAATGTCAACTAACACAGGGCCTGGGCGACCAGATTTTGCAACATGGAAAGCCTCATGTAAAATCGGTGCTAACCGGTCGGTGTCNTTAACTAACCAATTGTGTTTGGTACACGGCCTCGTGATACCGACAGTGTCAGCTTCCTGAAAAGCATCGGAACCAATCATAAATGTAGGTACTTGTCCAGTGAGAACAACCAGAGGAATAGAGTCCATTAGTGCGTCTGTTAATCCTGTAACAGCGTTGGTCGCACCTGGCCCGGAAGTTACTAAAACCACTCCAGGTTTGCCGGTTGATCTAGCGTAACCTTCTGCAGCATGGACTGCTCCCTGTTCATGCCGCACAAGAATATGCCTTATATCGTTTTGTTTGAAAATTTCGTCATATATTGGAAGCACTGCTCCGCCAGGGTACCCAAATACAGTATCAACACCTTGATCTATAAGGGCCTGAACTACCATCTTGGCTCCAGTCATTTGGCTTGTCATAAAGAAACTCCCACTCTTATTTCACACAAACGGTAAAACGATAAAATTTTGTCTAAACTAGTCGCAAACGCCAACATAAGAATAACAAAAAGATTGGTCAACAAGAAATGGTCNCGTTAAAGTATAAATTAACGATTTTTTTTAACTTTGTTACAAATAATGTTCGGTTTTAGTAATATTTGAAAAGATTACTATTAATTTTGGTAACAGACAAAAAAACCGAGCCCGAAAGGGCACGGTTTCTAAAATACNNAGATTTTAATTTATGACTTAGTTTCGTCCGAGCCTTCNGCCGTTTCAGGCGANCCTTGATCTTCAACTTCATCATCAACATCAAGCGCTGCGCTTCCAATATCGTCAAANAGTTCTGCTATTTCAAACTCGGCTTCAGCCTCGGCTTCAGCNGCAACATCTTGAATGGATTTTCCTGACGCTTGCAAATGTGCTTCCTCATTAGATCTAGCCACATTGAGAACTATCGTGGCTGATACTTCCGGATGTAAAAATACTGACATCTCGTGCAAACCTAATTCTTTGATTGGTTTCAATAGAGATATCTGCTTTCGATTTATTGAAAAGCCGGATGCGGTAGCAACTTCTGCTGCGTCTCGGGGAGAAACTGATCCATATAGTGCTCCTGAGTCTGAAGCGGATCTGATAACGATAAACGTTTGTCCATCTAATCGACTTAACAACGCATCTGCTTCTTTCTTTGTTTCTAAATTATGAGACTCTAATTGGGATTTTTGCTTAGCAAAAGAAGCTATGTTAGCCTCTGATGCAGTCTGAGCTTTGCGCTGAGGTAAGAGAAAGTTTCTTGCGTAGCCTGGCTTTACGTCAACTACGTCACCCATTTGGCCCAGTTTTGCCACTCGCTCTAGAAGAATAACTTGCATGATTTCTGTCTCCTCTATTTAACAGCGTACGGTAAAAGCGCCAAAAAACGAGCGCGCTTGATAGCACGGGCTAATTCGCGCTGCTTTTTAGCTGAAACAGCTGTAATCCGTGAGGGGACAACTTTTCCACGCTCCGAAATATATCTTTGAAGTAGCTTTGTATCTTTATAATCAATTCTTGGGGCATCGTCACTTGAAAACGGACATACTTTCTTTCGACGAAAAAA
>NYSJ01000099.1 GCA_002682975.1 Paracoccaceae bacterium | reverse complement strand
CCAAATCAAAATGTTTTTGATGAAAAGAGAATTTTTGATGAGGGAGAAATTTCAGGACCTTATCAGGTTGGTCCAATTAGAATTGGAAGTCCAATCTGCGAAGATGCTTGGCATGCTGATGTAACAGAAACATTAGCAGAAACAGGAGCACAACTCTTACTTGTGCCAAATGGGTCTCCGTACTTTAATGGCAAAAATGATGTCCGATTAAACAAAATGGTCTCTAGAGTGGTGGAAACAAACCTACCTTTAATTTACTTAAATATGGTTGGCGCACAAGACGACCAAGTTTTTGACGGTGGTACCTTCGCCCTAAACCGAGGCGGTGACTTGGCAATCAAACTACCCTTATTTGAAGAATGTTTGGAGCATCTCGTTCTTGAGGAAACAGATGCTGGCTGGAGTATCACTAACGGTCATTTGTTTACAGTTTCATGTGGTAAGGAGTTAGATTATCACGCAATGGTAACAGGGCTCAAGGATTATTGCCGCAAATCAGGTTTTGAAAGGGTATTACTTGGCCTCTCTGGAGGTATCGACAGTGCATTAGTTGCTGTTATTGCGTCTGATGCACTAGGAGCTGCAAATGTGCGGTCGATTATGCTGCCTTCTCCTTATACTTCTGACACTTCTTTAATTGATGCTGCGCATCTTGCAGAAAATCTAGGATGCCAATCAGATACATTATCAATAACTGAAAGTCTTAATTCAATTGAGGAAACTTTATCTACTATGTTTGAAGGTCATGACACTGATCTTACAGAGGAAAATATTCAGTCTCGGCTTCGTGGATTATTACTGATGGCAGTCTCAAATAAGTTTGGTGAGATGCTGTTAACAACTGGAAACAAATCGGAAGTGAGTGTTGGTTATTCGACAATTTATGGTGATATGGCAGGTGGGTTTAACCCAATTAAAGACCTATATAAAACGCGTGTATTTGAAATCGCTAAATGGCGAAATCAAAACCATAGGTCTTGGATGAAAGGCCCTTCAGGCATGATTATTCCTGAGAATATAATATCAAAAGCTCCGACAGCCGAATTGCGCCCCAACCAAAAGGACAGCGACAGCTTACCTGACTACCCAGTCTTAGATGCGATTCTGACGATTTTGATCGATGAAGATGGATCAATAGAAGATTGTATGAAAGAAGGCTATGAAAAAACTGACGTCATTAAAGTTGAAAAGTTAATTTACAGCAGCGAGTACAAGAGATTCCAATCAGCTCCTGGCACTCGTTTGACACAACGCGCCTTTTGGCTAGATAGGCGATATCCTATAGTAAATAAGTGGCGTACAAAAAAATAGTTTAATTATCTTTCTATTTAAGCATAGTGGTCTCTAGTATCAATACGATCATCTAGGATACGACAATTTGGTAATTTGATTAGGTTTTCTAGTGGAACATCAAAAGCTGTGTCGAAAGTGTTTTATGCTTTTTAAAAAAGCTAAACGATGTCCAAATTGTAATTCTCCGATATTTATCGCCCACCCTGAACTGCTTTCTCTAAATATTGCGCACATGGATTGTGACTCTTTCTATGCCTCTGTTGAAAAAAGAGATCGTCCTGAGTTAATTGATAAGCCGGTTATAATTGGATGGGGGAGAAGAGGTGTTGTTTCAACTGCTTGCTACATTGCCCGTATTCGAGGGGTCCATTCGGCAATGCCGATATATCGTGCCTTAAAGTTATGTCCAGATGCAGTTATAATAAAGCCGAGAATGAAACTATATGCGGAAATTAGCCTAAAAATACGCAAAATGATGCTTGAATTAACTCCTGCAGTTGAGCCTATTTCCCTGGATGAGGCTTTCCTAGATTTAAGTGGTACTCAAAGACTTCATAAAAAGTCACCCGCGGTAGTCTTGGCTGGACTCACAAATAGAATGAAAAATGATCTTGGGTTAACTGGTTCAATTGGGTTATCTCATAACAAGTTTTTGGCCAAAATAGCGTCCGATCTTAATAAACCAAATGGGTTTTCGATAATTGGTAAAAAAGAGACGGAAAAGTTTTTATCCAATAAACCTGTTAATATTTTGTGGGGTGTTGGTGCTGGAACTAAAGAGAAACTAGAAGCTATGGGCATCAAAACACTTAGTGATTTGTTGCGATGGGATGACAGAGATTTTGTAAAAAAATTTGGAGCCTCTGGAGAACGTTTAAAAGCTTTAGCATCTGGGAAAGATAATCGCCGTGTAATAGCCGAAAGGTCAATAAAGTCGATTTCAAACGAAACAACCTTTGGACAAGATATTTTGCAGCAGGAGATTTTAATTGGTCACTTGTGGCGTATGTGTGAAAAAGTTTCTGATAGGGCGAAATCTCAGGGTATAGCTGGCAAGGTGGGTGTACTTAAGTTAAAAACCAGCAGACACATATTGATTACTCGCCGGTTAACATTCAAAGAGCCCACTAATATTGCTGATCGGTTATTCAACTCATTAGAACCGTTGTTAATAAACGAAATAAATGAAATAAAGTTTAGATTAATTGGCGTCACATTAACGAGTCTATGTGATGAAAGTTATGCAGATTTAACTGGAGATTTACTGGATCCGAATGCTCTAAATAGAAAAAAAGCAGAGCTTGCAAGTGATAAAATTCGTAAAAAGTTTGGTGTCAACGCCATCATTAAAGGTAGGAGCCTAAGATAAATTACTCCGCGGCGATTGAGGTTGCACGAGAGTGGCCTTGAGAAAAATTTTTCAAAATATTAAAAAGTTTATCTTTGAGCAAATGAAACTTTTCCAATTTCTGGATTTNACGTTCATCCATATACAGCGATCTGTCTATTTCTAGTTGGATCGCGTGNCGGTTTAATCCAGGACTTCCNTATCTTTGTACTATGAAGGCTCCTGAGAAAGGAATATTCCGNCTAGCACGAAGGCCAGTATTNGCAACTAACATTATTAAATCGTTTATTATTTCTGGAGAACAAGTAGCTCCNAATCTATCCCCCAGCACTATTTGGCTGGTACGAAGACTAGCAGAAGCATTTAAAACTGCTTCATGCGGCATGGAATGCGCATCTATCAAAATAGAATAACCGAATTGTCTATAGGCTCGATCAAGCAATTCTGTCAGTTTCGAATGATAAGGGTCCCAGAAGTTTTCCAATCTTTCAAATGCGGCTTCTTTTGATAGTTTTCCTGAGTAAATTTCTTTTCCATTGGCAACTACTCTGGGGATAACTCCCAATCCTGACATCACGCGAGGATTTTGTCCGACCGGCTTGATTCCGTCAATAATTGCAGGGTCAAGTTCATTTCTTGCTCTATTTAGGTCCACGAAGGCTCGGGGGATTTCAGAACAAAGCAAGGGAATGCCCAAGGTTGGAGCGAAGTCCATNAATTCATCTACAAATGCGTCTTCGGAACTTCGAAGTNTTANAGGGTCGAGTATCGATTGCTCATCCACCGAAGATCTATAGTTGCGGCCAGAGTGTGGGGAAGCGACCACTATGCCAGATTGCAAATTTACTGGATCTTCCAGCTTGTACGATTTTGTTTGTAGCCTATGATACTTCATCAGTAGACTTTACCTCCAAAATTTTGAAACGAAAACCCCTTGAACAAAGTTGTAAAAGTTTTTATAGACCTCCAACCGGCGCGGGATCCTCGGTCGCATTTTTGGGCGGTTAGCTCAGCGGTAGAGCACTACGTTGACATCGTAGGGGTCACTGGTTCGAACCCAGTACCGCCCACCACAAAATGCCCATGAGGATGGGTNAAATTGGCGCTTTTTGCGTCTAGATTGCAGGAGAAGCCTTATGAAGGTAAAAAATTCACTTCGCTCTTTGAAGCAGCGTCATCGTGATTGCCGTGTTGTGAGGCGTAAAGGTCGTGTTTATGTAATTAACAAGACACAGCGACGCTTCAAGGCGCGTCAGGGTTAAATAACTGCACCCAGATAAGATTGATTAATTGCTCAATACATTATGTTTCTGCAGGTATAAACTTATACTGATTTAATTTCTTCGAGTATTTTTTGTGCAGCGAGTCTTTTATTTTCGGCAGTAACGATCGGGCGACCCACAACTATATGGTTGGCTCCGTTCACTATGGCCTCAATGGGGGTGGAAACTCGTTTTTGATCTCCAGATTCTGTACCTTTAGGTCTGATGCCGGGTGTAACAATTAGTTTATTTCTTGAATTTGAGAGTCTGCGAATTGCTCTACATTCTTGCGGGGACGCTATAACGCCATCAGCACCGGCTTCGAAAGCTCGGGATGCCCTTTCTGAAACTAAATCGATGACCTCACCATCTTTAATCATGGAATCATCCAAATCTTGCCTGTCTAATGATGTTAGAATAGTGACGGCAAGGATTTTTAATTTAGAATTAGCCGCTCCGTTCTTGGCGGCGGCTACAACACTTGGGTCTCCATGGACGGTTAGAAAATCTATATCAAATTTTGATATTCCCTTCACTGCAGCTTCAATTGTAGCGCTTATATCGAATAATTTCATATCCAAAAATATGCGCTTGCCATATTCAGCCTTTAATTCATTCGCAAGAGCAAGGCCGCCTGAAGTCAGCATTCCNAAACCGATTTTGTAGAATGAAACAGATGTATCTAATTGCTTAACCAACTCTAGCCCTGTGATTACATTTGGGACATCTAATGCAACAATTAGTCTATCATCTGGCATAGTCATTTCTTTCAATATTCGATTAATTTGTCTTTTCTATATGAGAATAAGAATGGTCAACCATTTCATAGTTTTTCTTCACGGGTGGAGTGAATTCATAACCAGGGTTCTTGAAAAATACAATGTGTCTTACCACATTTAATGTGAGGCCAGATAGATTTTGCTTAGTTAAAAGGAGATCTGAAACAATTGGCGCTTAAAAAGGAGTTTTAGATGAATTTAGAGAAATTCACTGAGCGTTCGCGCGAATTTATACAATCAGCGCAATCTGATGCTCTAGTTTCAGAGCATCAGCGGATCTTGCCTCAACACCTTCTGAAAGTCATTCTTGACGATGAGCAAGAGTTTGNAAAAAACCTTCTCAAAAAAATTAGTGTGGACTTGCGNCAGTTATTGGTTGAGCTCGACCTTTCTCTCAAAAAAGTTCCACGAATAAAGTCTGAAAATTCACAAATGTNCTNTGATACGCAAACTTTACGTGTTTTGGAGAAAGCACAGAAGCTTGCAAAAGAAAACTCGGATAAATTTGTATCCGTAGAACGAATTTTGTGTGCCTTAGCCTCTGTAAAATCAGATGCTAAAAATATTTTAGATAGATCTGGAGCCACTTTGTCTGCATTGGAAATTGCGATTTGTGACTTCAGAAAAGGTCGTAAAGCAGAGAGTGCCAATGCTGAGGATGGCTTCGATGCTTTGAGAAAATATACTCAAGACCTCACCCAAGCTGCTAAAGATGGCAAGATCGATCCAATTATTGGTCGTGATGATGAAATTAGGCGATCTATGCAGGTTTTAAGCAGGCGGACAAAAAATAATCCAGTTTTAATTGGGGATCCGGGTGTTGGTAAAACCGCAATAGCAGAGGGAATGGCTCTAAGAATAATAAATGGAGATGTGCCAGAAAGTTTGAAACGTAAAAAACTTTTGGCTCTAGATATGGGGGCATTAATAGCAGGCGCAAAATTTAGAGGAGAATTTGAGGAGCGGTTAAAAGCGATATTAAATGAGATATCTGCAGCATTGGGTGAAGTCATACTTTTTGTTGATGAAATGCACATGTTAGTTGGTGCTGGAAAAACCGATGGAGCTATGGATGCGGCTAATTTAATTAAGCCAGCTTTAGCAAGAGGTGAGCTGCACTGTATTGGTGCAACCACCTTGGATGAGTACCGAAAGTATGTTGAGAAGGACGCAGCATTAGCGCGTCGGTTTCAACCTGTCGTTATTGCTGAACCAACAGTCAAAGATACTATATCTATCCTACGTGGGATCAAAGAAAAATATGAACTTCATCATGGTGTAAGAATTACAGATGGCGCATTGGTGGCTGCAGCTACACTATCGAATAGATATATCACCGATAGATTTCTACCTGATAAGGCAATTGACTTAGTGGATGAGGCTGCAAGTCGATTAAGAATGGAAGTCGATAGTAAACCTGAAGATCTCGATGCGTTAGACCGAGAAATAATGCAAAACCAAATAGAAATTGAAGCACTCAGATTGGAGAATGACAAGGGCTCAATGGAAAGGTTAGTGCGGCTTGAGGAAGATCTTGCCGTTTTACAAGAAAACAGCTCAGTTCTTACTTTGCAGTGGCAATCTGAACGAGACAAAATGGCAACCGCGAGGGAAATAAAGGAAAAATTAGAAATTTCGAGAGCAAATCTTGATGCAGCAAAGAGAGATGGAAATTTGGCAAAGGCTGGTGAGTTATCTTATGGTGTAATTCCCCAGTTGGAAAAAGAATTGGATCTAGTGGAAGTTGACGGTGGAGAAGGCCAGATCATCAAGGAGGCTGTTGCTTTGGAGCAAATTGCTCAAGTCGTCGAGCGTTGGACTGGAGTTCCAACTTCCAAAATGGTCGAAGGTGAAAGAGAGAAGCTGCTTAAAATGGAAGATCAGCTTGAAGCCAGGGTTGTTGGCCAAGCAGAAGCTGTAAGAGCTTTATCTAATGCTGTGAGAAGAGCGCGAGCCGGCCTAAATGACGAAAATCAACCTTTGGGTTCTTTTCTGTTTTTAGGACCTACTGGCGTTGGCAAAACAGAACTCACAAAAGCCACAGCAGAATTTTTGTTTGACGACGATACTGCTATGGTTCGCGTTGATATGTCAGAGTATATGGAAAAACATTCTGTGTCGAGACTGATTGGTGCACCTCCTGGGTACGTTGGATATGACGAAGGAGGCGTATTGACAGAGGCAGTTCGACGAAGACCCTATCAAGTAGTTCTTTTTGATGAAGTAGAAAAAGCTCACCCAGATGTCTTCAATATTCTTTTGCAAGTCTTGGATGACGGTATTTTGACTGATGGTCATGGACGAGTTGTAGATTTCAAGCAGACTATAATTATACTCACATCAAACTTAGGCGCACACGGCTTAAGTGATCCGAGTGCTATAAAAAATATTGAAGCAGCAAGAGCTAATGTTATGGCAGCAGTACAANCTCACTTTAAGCCTGAATTTCTAAATAGGCTCGATGAAACGATAATTTTCAATCGATTATCAAAAGAGCACATGTTTAGAATTGTAGATATTCAGCTTGATATGCTGCGGGACCGCATCTCCTCACTCAATTTTAAAATTAAGTTGGAGCAGGGTGCGATAGACTGGATAGCTGAAAAAGGGTATGACCCAGTATATGGTGCAAGACCGTTGAAACGTGTAATTCAGAATAGTCTACAGAATCCNATAGCAGAATTGATACTTGCTGGAAAGCTTTCGGATGGTGATGTAATNGAAGTCACTGGTGGGCCAGATGGTTTGGTTGTANGTGATTATGTANCNATCAACCAANATACTAATNTTGGNTCAGTAGTTCTTCATTAGAATCTGAAATTTAAAAAAAGCGTNTAATCNCTANTTCGAACAAGTAAGNCTATATTTTTATTGGAGATTTATCATCAAATTCCATTTCTAGATCAAATTTATTAAGATTTTTGAGTAAAAATTGCTTTTTTACAAATTTAGGGCTTGCGACTCTAATTCATTGTGTCTAGAAGCCGATCACTGGCCTTAATTATTTGCAAGGTCGGTCGCTCAAGAAATTAGACATTTTGCGAGTGTTACATCTAGATTATTGAAGCGGTTTGGTGCTGAGTTATTTTAGCTAAATCGTTTTTTTTGTCTGGAACGATATTTGACATTGATAAAACACTGAAGAGATATGCGGGCAGTTTGGTTCGTTGATCGATGGATCAGCCTTTGCATATCGCGCTACTAGNATGNAAATCCGATAATGTAGTGTCAGCTTCACTGTTTGTCGGCTTTCGGTATCTTTTGATACTGATGCAACAAACAGTTTTGATTGGTTTGAACAGCCAATCAAGTGATGTGCAGAGGTTCGAACGTCAAGGATAGCATAGTGATATGCTTTCAACTTGAGAGTTTGATCCTGGCTCAGAACGAACGCTGGCGGCAGGCCTTATACATGCAAGTCGAGCGCATCCTTCGGGATGAGCGGCGGACGGGTGAGTAACGCGTGGGAATGTGCCCTTCTCTACGGAATAGCCACTGGAAACGGTGAGTAATACCGTATACGCCCTTAGGGGGAAAGATTTATCGGAGAAGGATCAGCCCGCGTTAGATTAGGTAGTTGGTGGGGTAACGGCCTACCAAGCCTACGATCTATAGCTGGTTTTAGAGGATGATCAGCCACACTGGGACTGAGACACGGCCCAGACTCCTACGGGAGGCAGCAGTAGGGAATCTTGGACAATGGGGGAAACCCTGATCCAGCCATGCCGCGTGAGTGAAGAAGGCCTTAGGGTCGTAAAGCTCTTTCGCCTGTGATGATAATGACAGTAGCAGGTAAAGAAACCCCGGCTAACTCCGTGCCAGCAGCCGCGGTAATACGGAGGGGGTTAGCGTT
>NYSJ01000014.1 GCA_002682975.1 Paracoccaceae bacterium | reverse complement strand
CAGGTAATAAAGTTGCAAACTCTTTCAGAATGTCGACATTTTCAACTTTCAGGTCATCAAGAAGTTCATGTGAAAGCAACGCGATTTCAGTTTGTAATGTATTTATTTTTCGAGTTGTAAATGCCCGCAGTACAAGACCTCGAAGCCGAGTATGTTTTGGCGGTTCAAGTTCCAGCATAGAATTAGTCTCTACGTGGTTGAACATGTTTAGATGACATTCTTGAACGTTGGAGTGATCTTTTAATTTTTCACGGCCAAATCTTTTGTCTTTGAACAAAATTTCCTGACCCGCATAATCAAAAACAGCAGGCATATTATATTCTTGCCAAAAATATAAGCAGTCATCACTTATAAAATTTTTGTAAAACTTGTAAGGATTTTGAATAAAGTCATTATTTGTTGGGTTTTGGGAAATAAACTGCATTTCAGATAATAAATTATTATGTCTTATTTTCGATAGCTTTAACTATAGGCGAGAATGTATCAAAAGAAAGCGATGCGCCCCCTACAAGAGCACCATTTACGTTTGCTACACTGAAAATTTCTGATGCGTTTAATCCATTTACTGATCCACCGTAGAGTATGGGTATATTGGATGCACTTGATCCGTACATTTCAAGTAAGTTTAACCTGATTGAATCGTGGGTTGTGGATATTTCGGCTAGGCTAGGTGTTAGTCCAGTTCCTATTGCCCAAATTGGCTCATAAGCCACAATAATGTTTTCAATATCTGTGATATCTTTTAGTGATCCATAAACTTGCTCTTTCAAAACGGATAGTGTTTTGTTCTCGTTCCGCTCTAGTTCAGACTCACCGATACATAGAATTACATTTAGTTTTTTCTTCAACGCAGTAGTGACTTTACGAGCAACTACGTCATTGGTTTCACNATATTCANTTCGACGTTCTGAATGNCCAATAATAGCATGTGTCACACNGAGGTCTTCTAGCATGACAGCACTTATNTCGCCGGTNTAGGCTCCTGAATTTTCTGGATGCAANTTCTGTGCGCCAATAAAGATATTTGTAGCAATTTCTTTTGCAGCAGATAATAGTGTAAAAGGGGGGCANATTACNATATCTACNTCNGANCCAGAAAATCTGTCAGATANTTTTTTTATTTCCANCAAATTTTCACGGNTGCCGTTCATTTTCCAATTTCCAGCAACAATTTTCCGCATGGGTTCCCCAAGATTAGTAAATTTTTATCATTTCATAACACTTTGCAGGTGACATTTCGTTTAGCACCAGGCATGCCACACACGTAAGTTATAATTTCACTTGAAATCTAGATATCTTTAAATTTTATACTCTCGCCACACCCACATGCCTCAGACACATTTGGGTTATTAAACTTGAAAGTACTTTCAAGCAATGAGGTTTCGTAATCTATTTCTGTTCCAAATAAAAACATTTGAGCCATAGGTGCTATTAAAACTCGAGCACCATCTTGCTCTATAATCTCATCGTTTTTATCAAACTCCTTAACGTACTCAATTGTATATTCCATTCCGGCACAGCCGCCTTTTTTTACTCCAACACGAAGGGCTAGTGCTTCAGAATTATCTATAAGCGCTTTGATGTGTGAAACAGCCCTTGGAGTTAGCGAAATTGGTGGTTTGTTTGGGATTGAAAACATATTAGCCTCTAAATAAATCCTAGCTCGAGCTTTGCTTCATCACTCATCATATCCATTCCCCATGGAGGCTCCCAAATTAATTCGACATCCACTTTTTTTATTCCGGCTATGGGTTCTATTGCATCTACAACCCATCCTGGCATTTCTCCAGCTACAGGGCAGCCAGGGGCTGTTAATGTCATTAGTATTCGAACATCATTCTCTTGGTTTATATCTATTGTATAGATAAGACCTAAATCATAAATNTTCACCGGAATCTCTGGGTCATAAACCGTTCTACACCCCTCGACAACCGTCTCATAAAGTGAGTGGTCCGTNGAAGATGGAGATATTAAAGGTGTTCCCTCCATTGGGTTAGCAGCGTCTGACATCATATTTACCTAAATAATTCTGAGTAAAGTTATAAGTAATTAAAACTTAAAGGTCCATACTATAACTTTAACGAACTGCCTCAGACCCTGGGAAATCTAATTCAGAGACTTGCTCTGCTACTGGAGCAGTATTTAAAGGATGAAGTTTTGATGAAACATTCGGAACATCTATTAATTTTTTCCATTCTTTTTCATGATAAATCTCCAGAGCACTATACTTTGACTTGTATCCCATTTTCGAACTGCCAGGTACCCAATAACCCAAATATACGTAACTTAAGTCTAGCTCCTGAGCCAACTTTATGTGATCTAAAACAATGTATGTCCCGAGCGAATATTTTGCTAGGTCAGGATTGTAGAACGAGTAGACCATACTCAAACCATCGTCTACTATGTCAGTTAGGCATGCAGCTGCCAGTTTTTGGTTGAGTTCGTACTCAATGACGCGCGTATCGACTGGAGTTTCTTCAATCATTGCAGCAAACTCAAAAACATCCATTTCCGCCATTCCACCACTAGCGTGTCGATCGTCCAAATAACGCTTAAAGAGTTCAAATTGCTCGTCCGTTGCCCAAGGAGAAGTCGATCGGCGTTTTACGTTTTTGTTTGTCTTAATTGTTCTTTTTTGTGTTTTGCTAGGAAAGAACTGTTTTACCTCAATGCGTGCCGAAAGGCAGGCAGCGCAATCTAAACAAGTAGGTCTGTACAAAACATTTTGAGACCTACGAAATCCTTGTTTGGAAAGGCAACTATTCAAACTTTGAGCATCCTCACCTTGGAGAGCGGCAAATAATTTTCGCTCCTGCCTATTGTCCAGGTAAGGACAAGCCTGCGGCGCGGTTACATAAAACTGCGGAGCTATGGGGAGAGAATGTCTCATTGTGATATAATACCAATCTTATCGAAATATGGCAATGCTAACACAAATGCTGTGTTTAGCCAGATTTGAAATTGTTAATCTGAGCTTATATTGATCAGACTAATTATACTAATCGTATCCATTTATTAGTGAATATATTAGATTTTTATGATACGCATGGTGATAAATCTGAGGCGGTAACTCACTTAAATTATGACTCACTTTTCTAAAAATCAAAAGTTTCCGATTACCAAAGATGCCGCAATAATCTCTGAAATGAGGTCTTTGTTTCCAAATTTTAAAGAAGATTTACACATCTTATTGGCAGGCATGGCTGGCTGTAGTCCTTTTTTATTTGAGTTGATTAAGAAAGAAGTAAATTGGATAACAAATGTTCTTGCAATGGAGTTAAATCCAGAAGAAGAAGTATTGAATGAAGTATTGAGAAGTTCTGACATCCCCAAAAGCTTGCGGATTGCAAAATCGCGAATAGCACTTTGGACAGCAATGCAGGACTTATCTGGAAACTGGGAACTTGAGGACGTTAGTAAATGTCTTTCGCGCTTTGCAGATTTTTGTGTAAATGAAGCATTAATATATTCATTTAAAGTATTGATTATAGAAGGAAAATTTTCAAAATTAAAAAATGATACTGACGCTGAGAAGCTTGGTATCTTTATTCTTGCAATGGGCAAATTGGGTGCTCTGGAGCTAAACTATTCATCTGATATTGACCTCGTATGCTATTTTGATGATACCAAATTAGTCGAAAAAGATTTTTTTGAAACACGAAAAGCTGCAATCGCTGTTATAAAGAAAATGACTAAAGTGCTATCTGAAGTTACGGAAAATGGATATGTTTTCCGTACTGATCTTCGCTTACGGCCTGATCCATCCGTTAATCCTGTATGCCTTGGCGTTGATGCTGCAGAAAGATATTATGAAGCTTTGGGACGAACATGGGAAAGAGCCGCATACATAAAAGCTAGGTTCTGTGCAGGCTCTCAAACTTTAGCATCTAATTTTCTTTCAGCACTATACCCTTTTGTTTGGCGCAAATACCTCGATTTTGCGGCTATAGAAGAAGCTCATAGCATTCGAGTACAATACCAGATCAAGAGTGAATCAAAAAGGATTTCAAATCTATTCGGTCATGATGTGAAGCTGGGATTGGGCGGAATACGCGATATTGAATTTTTTACACAAACGCGCCAGTTAATTGTTGGCGGACGCGATCCTGATCTGCAAGCCTCNGAAACTTTGGTTGGTTTAGCTATACTAGCCCAAAAGGGCTGGATTTCTAAACACACGTCTAGAAATCTCTCTAATCATTATCGGTTCCTTCGTAAGGTTGAGCATNTATTGCAGATGGTTAACGATGCACAAACCCATAAATTGCCTCAAACAGATGATGGGTTTGTTCGTTTGGCCAATTTTATGAGTTTAGATCATAATGAATTTAAACAAAAAATAACTACTTCGTTAATATCTGTTCATAAACTTACAGAGTCATTTTTTAATCCGGGAAAAGAGCAATCATCGGAGATTGCTTTGTACGATAGTGATACTTTCAGGGACGACCTTGTGAGTAGATGGCCGTTGTATCCTTCGCTCAGGACGGCACGAGCCGAAGCATTATTTGCAAAAATTCAACCAATAATTATGAACAAACTTTCAAATGCAGTAGATCCTAATCGTGCTCTTTTATCCTTTGATAAATTTTTATTCTTACTTCCAGCTGGTGTTCAACTATTTTCATTATTTAATACAAATCGGCATCTTATAGATTTATTTATCGATATAATATCCTCTTCAGATGCTTTATCCGAATATCTATCCAATAATGTACAAGTTTTAGATGCGGTAATCGGCGGAGCGTTCTGGCGTGAATGGCCAGGACTAGATTTACTCAGAGAAGATTTGGCAATACTACTCCGCAGAGAGACAGATTATGAAAGCCAATTAAATGCATCTCGCAGGTGGGGACGAGAATGGCATTTTAGAATTGGTGTCCACTTATTGAGGGGCGTAATAACCCCTGAAGAGGCGGGAACTCAGTATGGAGACTTAGCTCTCGCAATGCTGAAGGAACTATGGTGTTTGGTTAATACTCAGTTTGCTAAAAAGTATGGCCCAGCACCGGGCCGTGGATCAGCCTTAATTGGATTGGGCTCTCTCGGGATAAAAAAGCTGCACTCTCAATCAGATCTTGATCTGATATTAATATATGATGCAGCTGGTGTAGAGATGTCTTCAGGAGAAAAAAGCATAGAATCACGAAGTTATTACGCGAGGCTTACTAAGGCACTTGTAGCTGCTATTAGCGCTCCAATGAATGAAAAAAGTTTATTTCATGTTGATATGCGACTAAGGCCGTCGGGAAATCAAGGCCCTGTTGCAACTTCATTGCAAGCATTCAAGCATTATCAAACTTCAGAGGCATGGGTTTGGGAGCATCTCGCATTAGTCAATGCTACTATAGTTGCCGGTCCTGAGATTTTGCGAACAGATATCTCTAAATTTTGCGAAAGTTTAAAAAAAATGAGATCGGAGAAAAATGTGATGGCAGGTTTGTCTATTATGAGAAATAGATTATTTTCGCCCTCAAATATTAACAAAAAATGGAGCATGAAGTTAGGGCAGGGTAAGCTTCAGGATATTGAATTAGTTTCCCAAATGGGCATTATTCTCATTAATGAAGGTGTTTCTGGTGTTCATAATGGATTAATCGCCTTACTAAAGTTGAAAAAGATTTGTGCTGACGACTTAGCCTATTTGATTAAAACTTATGACTTGCTACTAGGTGTGCAGATTCTATCNAAATTATTACTTAAAGACGATATCAAAGATGGTGAACTTGGAGTAAACGGTAAGGATCTTTTTCTAAAATACACAGATACGCTCAGCGTTCCTTTGCTTGTAGAAAAAATATCAGAAATGGCGTTTAAGTCTTCAGTAATTATCGATAATATTTTACCAAATTCAAAAGAGGTTCATGATGAAAGGTGATTACGATGACCCCAAGGCACTCATCAGAGAAAGTTTTAATATTGAGGGTATAAAAATAGAAGAATGTAGATCAATATTTTTGGATTGGGCATTAAGTTTGCCAAATGATGTAGATACTACCGAAACTATATCACTACTTTTGGAGAAATATGGGGACCATAAAGATCATCCAATGCTGCTTACCTTGAAAGAAGGTTTGATAAAAACAGTTAGCCCTATTAGGCGTGGCGGAAGGAAAGGCCGAATGCTGAACTAAGCATAACTATCTTTCCAATTCATTTTGCCAAGCTTTAGCGATATTTCCAAATCTTGTAAATTGACCTTCAAAACTAAGTTCAATTGTTCCTATAGGACCGTGTCTCTGCTTTCCGATAATAAGTTCGGCACGTCCATGAAGGTGTTCCATTTCTGACTGCCATTTTGCCATATTCTCAAGATCTTGATCACTTGGTTTTTCACGTTCTTTATAATACTCCTCCCGAAAAACAAACATTACAACATCAGCATCTTGTTCAATTGATCCAGATTCCCTCAAATCAGATAGTTGAGGTCTTTTATCATCTCTAGACTCCACCTGACGACTGAGTTGAGAGAGTGCAATAACTGGTATGTTTAATTCTTTTGCGATTGCTTTCATACCTTGAGTTATTTCAGAAACCTCGTTTACTCTACTATCCTTTGATGAGGCGGGTCGCACAAGCTGCAGATAGTCCACTATAAGTACGTCTAACCCATGTTTTCTTTTGAGACGGCGCGCTCTGGCTGCTAATTGAGAAATAGGTAGCGCAGGAGTATCGTCTATGAATAATGGGCAGCTTTCTAAATCTTTNGCAGCGTCTACGAAACGACGAAATTCCTTCTCTGTCATATCGCCTCTGCGAATATTTTCAGATGGAATTTCCGCCGCTTCAGACAAAATTCTTGCTGCTAGTTGCTCAGCACTCATTTCTAGTGAGAAAAATCCNATTACCCCACCATTTACTGAGCCTTCGGTACCATCTTTCATCACGCCCTTCTTATAACTTCTAGCCACATTGTACGCTATGTTTGTGGCTAACGAAGTTTTCCCCATAGATGGCCTNCCTGCTAAGATCAGCAGGTCTGACTTATGAAGGCCACCCAGCTTTTTATCTAGGTCTATGAAACCTGTAGAAATTCCCGCAAGCCCACCGTCGCGCTGAAATGCTGCATTAGCTATATCAACAGCCTCTGTAACAGCTTTTAAAAAAGACTTGAATCCGCTATCTGTTTTTCCNGCTTCTCCTAATTGATATAGGGCTTGNTCGGCATCTACAATTTGCTCTCTGGGTTCTTGATCAATCTCCATTTTTTGAGCTCGTTCGGAGATNTCTTTCCCAAGTAGTATTAGCTGCCTGCGTATGGCTAAGTCATAAATCAATTGAGCATAATCTTGAACAGCGAAGCCGGCTACGGCTGATGCAGCTAGTTTTGCTAGATANTTTGCTCCGCCAAGTTCGTTTAAGCCTGGATCATCTTTTAAGAAAGTAGTGAGCGTGACAGGTGAAGCTATACTATTTTTTTTAATTCTGCCNGATGCTACCTCATAAATATGTGCATGAACGGGATCAAAAAAATGTTCCGCATTTATTAANGAGTCAGCTCNATCAAAGACATCATTATTACTTAAAATTGCTCCCAAAAGCTGTTGCTCTGCCTCTATGGAATTTGGCATTGTNTCTGGGGAATGGATTTCTGCTCCCGTAGGATTAATAGCTGCAACGGTGTTCATTAGGGGCTTTCTAATTACATTATTNGAGGAATACACTAATGGCTAAAGGTGAGCAAATTGTATAATTCTGTGGATATTTTGTGAGTAAGTTTTCTGTTTTGTGTTAAATATCCGACATCCATATTATTATGGCTGAAGCTTTGCATTTTGCCATTCCCGCGGAGAATGTAAAAAACTTTCAACCTCTTTGATTGTATTAGAGGAAAATGTCTTCTGTAACTTTGTTTCTTCTAAAATATCCCACCATGAACATAAATAATGAAGCTTTATTTTATTTTTTTCTAATATGTCTTGTGCCTCTGGAAATATATCATAATAAAAAATCACCGCCGTATTGTTACATTCGGCCCCAGTTTGTCTTATCGCATCAACGAAAGATATTTTAGAACCGCCATCTGTGGCTAGGTCCTCAACCAATAGGATGTTNTGNTCTGGTTTTANAACTCCCTCGATACGAGCATTTTTACCGTANCCTTTAGCTTTTTTTCTNACATAGGTCATCGGTAGGCCCATNCTTTCCGCAACTAATGCGGCAAATGGTATGCCTGCTGTTTCGCCACCAGCAACGTTATTTATCTTTTCAAGGCCTATTTCGCGAAAAATTTTGATTGTCAAAAAATCCATCAATGTGGATCTAATCCTTGGAAAGGATATAAGTTTTCTACAGTCAACATATGTAGGACTTGGCAATCCAGATGCTAATTTGTAAGGGATATTTGAATTGAAACCAATTGCCCCCACCTCNATTAGCATACGAGCAGATAGCCTGGCAATTTCATNATCTGGTAGATANGATGNNGGTAGCATAGTGTAACCTATAAAGTTGTTGGGATCGATTTGACAGACCAGAATAATGGGAATCCTGGATCAAACACTGTTATGTCACCCTCTGTAGTAGATATTTTTTTGGGAATTTTAATTGGTGTTTTTTGTTTGATTAGCCTTATTCGTTCTTTATTAATGGGTAAATTATAAAATTTTGCTCCATTAATGCTTGTAAACTTTTCAAGGTTTTTTAACAGATCTTTTTGTTCAAAAAGATGTGCTAAAATTGATAATGTATTTGGTGTTGTAAAACATCCTGCACAGCCACATGAACTTTCTTTTTGGCTATCAAAGTGCGGAGCGCTATCCGTTCCTAAAAAGAATGACGAATTACCAGATGTTGCTGCTTTTAATAATGCAACTCGATGCCTTTCTCGTTTTGCTACCGGTAAGCAGTAATAATGAGGTTTGATGCCTCCTGCTAATATAAAATTACGATTTATTACAAGATGATGAGTTGTTATAGTTGCTGCTATGTTTTCTTTTGAAGTTTTAACGTAATCGATAGCTTCTTCAGTAGTGACGTGCTCCATAATAACTTTTAGCTCGGGAAAAGTTCTAACGATTGGATCGAGCACTTTCTCAATAAAAACGTATTCTCTGTCGAATATGTCAATTTTAGGATCTACTACTTCACCATGAATACATAGAGTGCATCCAATTTCCTCCATTTTTTCGAATACTTTATAAAGCTTTTTAAAATCGCTGATTCCATGAGAAGAATTGGTTGTTGCTCCTGCTGGGTATAGCTTCACTGCAGAAATTACATTTTTTGAAAAACCTTCGGCTAAATCCATAAAGTCAGTAGCTTCAGTCAGATATAGAGTCATTAATGGTTCGAAAGTATGATCTTGCGGGCATGCATCGATAATACGTTTTTTGTACATTTCCGCATCTTTAACCGTAGTTATTGGTGGTTCAAGATTTGGCATTATGATTGCGCGGCCAAACACTTTGGAAGAATACGGAAGTACAGACTTTAAAATTGATCCGTTTCGTAAATGCAAATGCCAGTCATCTGGTCTTGCGATATTTAATTCCGCTACCATGATAGTCGATTACACACTTTCAGGATTAATTTCTAGCTAAATTAAAATGCAAAATTTTAAGTATTAAGACCAAAACTTAAGTATCGGAATTATTAATTTTTAAAACATGTCATTTTGATTTTTTTGGTTTTCTTTTACACACTGTGTGAATTTAAGAGTGTACAGGGGGCGATATTATTCTATTTCATTAGAAGAGAGGTATAGGCATCAATAAATGAACTCAAACTATTTGGCTGACAATATCCCTGAGATTGCATTATCATGGGCCTCGCAAGGCGACTCCGTAGTTATAGCTACTGTGATTGAAACATGGGGTTCTGCACCACGTCGAGTTGGGGCACAGATGGTCATAAATCAAAATGGCAAAATGCAAGGGTCAGTATCTGGCGGATGCATAGAAAGTGCGGTTGTATCTGAAGTGCAAGATACGATCAGTACACAAAGAATTAAATTACTAGAATACGGTGTTAGCAACGAAGATGCTTTTTCTGTTGGATTGGCTTGTGGTGGGAAAATTCGAGTGATGCTCGAGCCAGTTGGGCACTCAATTTCAATTAGCACTTTACAAAAATTAGTGGAGTTTAGAAGAAATAAAATTTCGGTTGCTTGCGTTGTGCATGTTAGTTCGGGAGCTACTGAACTCAAGACAGAGGGGTATGATAATCGCTTTTCAAGTGGTTTGTCGGGTTTCGAAGAAGAGAATGCAATTTTTGTTAATATTCATCAATCACCAACCCGAGTTGTTATTATAGGTGCAGTTCACATAGCACAAAGTTTGGTTAAACTGGCAAAGATAGCAAACTTTGATCCGGTCGTAGTTGACCCCAGGAGTGGTTTCGCTCATACGGAGCGTTTTGAAGCTCAAAATATTATTGAAGAATGGCCAGATACCGCACTTACAGAAATTTCCATCGATAAGCGAACAGCAATTGTTCTTTTAACACACGATCCGAAATTGGATGATCCAGCCTTGGAAATTGCTCTAAATAGTGATGCTTTTTATATAGGTGCTTTGGGGTCAGTAAAGACACATACCGCTAGGTTAGA
>NYSJ01000013.1 GCA_002682975.1 Paracoccaceae bacterium | reverse complement strand
AATCGCAGCAATTTGGATTTCTCTATCGGAGAAATGACATATATTATATAAATAAAAAGTTTAAGTGTTGAGGCGGCAATTTAATATCATTTGATCTATAACTCTTGACATCTGCGTCTCAAACTTGTGTATCCACGCGAGTTGTTATTATTCTTTGAAAGGCTTAATGATGCACGACTATCGCAGCCACACTTGCGCAGAGCTAAATATAGAGGATGTTGGGAGCGAAGTACGCCTTTCTGGCTGGGTGCACAGGATACGAGATCATGGTGGCGTTTTGTTTATAGATCTACGTGACCATTATGGGATGACCCAAGTCCTCTGCGATCCAGATAGTCCAGTTTTTACTGAGGTAGAAAAGGTACGATCAGAGTGGTGTATCCGTATCGATGGTACAGTAAAAGCTCGCGATAATGAGCTAAGAAATTCGAAAATTGCTACCGGTGATATTGAAGTTTTTGTTCGAGATATTGAGGTCCTCGGAGCTTCAGCTGAATTACCTTTGATCGTTTTCGGTGATCAAGAGTATCCTGAGGAAACAAGACTACGCTATAGGTTCTTAGACTTACGCCGCGAAGTCATGCAGAAAAATATTAAATTACGGGCAGATGTAATAGCGTCGATACGACGGAGAATGTGGGATATCGGTTTTAAAGAATATCAGACACCCATAATTACAGCTTCATCACCAGAGGGTGCAAGAGATTTTCTAATTCCGTCTAGACTGCATGAGGGTAAATTCTATGCGCTTCCACAGGCCCCACAACAATTTAAACAGTTAATCATGGTATCAGGGTTTGATAAATATTTTCAGATTGCTCCCTGTTTTCGTGATGAAGATCCAAGAGCCGATCGTAGTCCAACAGATTTCTATCAATTAGACATGGAAATGTCTTTTGTAACTCAGCAGGATGTTTTTAATACGGTTTCACCAGTAATTGCAGATATTTTCAAGGAGTTCAGTGAAGGAAAAGCTGTGGATGCCCCTGAAAACTGGGAAATAATTTCATATCGTGATGCTGCCATTTGGTATGGGACAGATAAACCAGATCTCCGAAATCCAATAAGAATGCAGGATGTATCTACGCACTTCAAAAATTCTGGATTCGCAATTTTTTCTAATATTTTGGAAAAAGACGGGACTGAAATNAGGGCCATTCCCGCACCAGGTGGCGGATCGCGTAAATTTTGTGATCGAATGAACTCTTTTGCCCAGAAAGAGGGACTTCCAGGGATGGGATATATATTCTGGCGGGATAATGAGGGGCAAATGGAAGCTGCCGGCCCCCTTGCTAAAAATATTGGGCCAGAACGAACTGAGGCAATTAGGAGTCAATTAGGTTTGAGTGTTGGGGATGCAGCATTTTTTCTTGGTGGGAGCCCAAAAACTTTTGAGAGAGTTTCGGGTAAAGCTCGAGACGTTATAGGGCATGAATTAAATTTAATAGATACCAACAGATTTGCATTTGCTTGGATTGTCGACTTTCCGATATTTGAGAAAGACGATGAAACAGGNAAAATTGACTTTGAACATAACCCATTTTCAATGCCGCAAGGTGGCTTAGATGCTTTAAATGGAGACCCTTTGAATGTTCTGGGTTATCAATACGATTTAGCGTGCAATGGATTTGAACTCGTATCTGGAGCAATTAGAAATCATCAACCAGAGTTAATGTTCAAAGCCTTTGAAATCGCTGGATATAACAAAGATGAAGTAAGAAGACGGTTCGGTGGAATGGTCAACGCCTTTCAATACGGCGCCCCACCTCATGGTGGTTGTGCCGCTGGCATTGATAGAATTGTAATGCTTTTGGCAAATCAAGAAAATATTAGGGAAGTAATCATGTTCCCAATGAACCAGCGAGCAGAAGACCTCATGATGGGAGCTCCATCAGAACCGACTTCTGAGCAACTAATGGAGTTGAATTTAAGAACAATAACCAAAAGTTAAAAGTTTTATGGGTTTGAGAATTTAATATAGGAATTTACATGATTGGTCGATTAAATCACGTAGCTATCGCAGTACCGAATTTAAATGCTGCTGCAGAGCAGTATCGTAGTACTTTAGGTGCAAATGTTGGAGATCCAATTGATGAAAAAGATCACGGTGTAACCGTAATTTTTGTTGACTTGCCCAACACTAAAATTGAATTNTTGCACCCACTCGGCTTAAATAGTCCAATTCAACGTTTCTTGGATAAAAACCCAGACGGTGGCATACATCACATATGCTACGAGGTGGCAGACATAATAAAGGCTAGAGATCAGCTGTTAAATTTTGGNGCGCGTGTTTTGGGAGATTCAGAGCCAAAAATAGGTGCCCACGGTAAGGCGGTAATTTTTTTGCATCCCAAAGATTTCAATGGAACATTAATCGAGCTCGAGGAAATATAATGTTTAGGCCTTTNGGTTAGCTTTATGAGTGTAACTTCAGCAATTGTTCTATTTGCAGTGATTTGGTTTTTAACCTTCCTAATAATCATTCCTTTCAGAGTAAAAACACAGGGTGACTTGGGAGCCATAGTCAAGGGTACTCAAGCGGGAGCGCCTGAAATTCACAACTTGAGTAGTAAAGCAATAATAACCACCGGTATTTCTTTTGTCTTATGGTTGGTTATTACTCTCATTATACTATCAGAGGTTATTACCATCCAAGACATAGATTTTTTTGAGAAAATGGTTGTAGATAGCGGCTAATCTTAAAGCCACTCAACAATTTCATCAAGTGGGGGTCGAGGTCTTTCGGGCGGGGTTATTGTCGCTGTACCCAGATAGATTAAGCCCGCTATCGATTCGTTATCCTTTAGTTTAAGGCCATTTTTAAGGAAACTTTTATTGTAAACGTGCCATCCAGTCAGCCAATTTGCACCCCATCCAGCAGCTAATGCCGCGTTTAGTAGCGCTAGGCAAACTGCCCCTGCAGAATATGTTTGCTCAATATCTGGTATTTTATCAGANGGCTTTTGAACTTCAATTACAGCCACTGCCAAATGGCCACCTTCTAATTGTTTTCTAGCCTTTGCAATTTTGTCCTCCGGAATAGAGTCTTTCAAACCTATACTTTCCACAAGTTTTCCAAGGTTTGATAGTGTTTTTTCTTGAAGAACTATGAAACGCCAAGGAACTAATTTACCATGATCTGGAGTTCTTGCTGCTGCATTTAATATTTCCAGAAGCCCCTTTTTGTCTGGTACTGGCGCGGAAAGTGTTTTTGCTGGTTTGGATCTCCGGGTCAGTAAAAAGTGCATAACTGCATCATTTCGGGAAAGCATTGTTAATCCTCGTATCTTCTAACTCTAATTTTAATGGTTAATCGCTTATCGTCTCAGCAATCAAGTCCATTATCCTTACAAGTTCGGAACTGATTGCTGGTTCTGACATTGCGTGGCCGGCATGGTCAACTATGCGAAGGTCGCAGTTTTCCCAACATTCTGCCAAATCCCAGGCGCTTTTTGGAGGGCAAATCATGTCAAACCTNCCTTGAACAATAAATCCTGGGATCGAATCAATAGTCTCCATATTTTCCAAAATCTCATTTGTATTTTTTAGAAAACCGTCATTTAAGAAATAGTGATTTTCAATTCTGGCGAATGCTCTTGCATATGGTCCCGGCATTGATGCCGTTCGACCATTTGTCTGAAAAGAAGCTAATGCATTTTCCCAGTTCGACCAACTTTGGCCATACTTTGTTTCCACTGATACGTTGCCACAAAAAAGTCGTTTATTATAGGCTGCGATTAAATCTTGATGTTCGTCTTGTGGTATTGGATCCACAAACTTTTTCCATTGCTCAGGCCAAAATTTTCCGGCACCCCCACCATAAAACCAGTCTAGTTCTGGTCTAGTCATTAAAAATACACCCCTCAATACTAAGTGGCTCACTGCAGTTTTGAAAGCTTGTGCATAAAGTAAAGCAAGAGTCGCTCCCCAACTTCCGCCAAATACAATCCATTTATCTATTCCCAAATGGGTGCGGATGGCTTCAATGTCGCTTATCAAATCTCGAGTAGTATTATTTTCAACACCAGCGTAGGGTCGTGACCTTCCGCAGCCCCGTTGATCAAATAAGATGACTCGATAAATTTTTGGATCAAAATATCTTCGCATCGAAGGGCTGCATCCACCGCCAGGACCACCGTGTAATACCACGACAGGTATGCCATTCGAGCGTCCACACTGCTCGAAATATATCTGGTGTCCGCCATGTACATGCAGTATTTGCTGGTCAAACGGGTCAATTGTTGCATACAATTGTGCACCTGCGCTTTTATGTCCCGAGTATCTATCCATTATTAATCTATATAATCCTTAAATNGATAAAAGCCATTTGGAGCCAAAATGCAAGTCTCTCAGTTAAGTATCGACCCAGAAGAAATAGCAAAATTTGAAGCAATGGCAGATGAATGGTGGGACCCAAACGGTAAGTTCAAACCATTGCACATGCTAAATCCATGTCGATTAGACTATATCATAGAAATGATTAGGACAGAGTTTGGTTGTGATCCCCAAAAGATCAAGCCATTCGACGGCTTGAAAATCCTTGATATAGGTTGTGGAGGGGGTTTGCTTTGTGAACCAATGGCTCGGCTTGGGGCAAATGTTGTTGGAGTAGATGCGGCGCAGCGTAATATCCCCATAGCTATTGCACATGCAAAACAAAGTGATCTTGTGATTGATTATCGCCATGGTACGGCAGAAGACATTCTTNCTGGTGATGAAAANTTCGACGTCATATTAAATATGGAAGTTGTAGAGCACGTAGCTGATCCTCTGAGTTATATAAAAACCTGCGAAGCGCTATTGAAAAATGGGGGAATGATGTTGTGCTCAACGATAAACCGCAACACAAAAAGCTTTATAATGGCAATAATTGGAGCTGAATATGTGATGCGTTGGTTGCCCAAAGGTACCCATGAATGGTCAAAATTTTTTAAACCGAGTGAATTAGAAAATATTATTGAGCAAGCTGGTATGGAAATGGTTGATAAGAAAGGTTTTGTGTTTAACCCTATTTCCTGGCAATGGAGTATTTCAGATAAAGATCTCTCTGTGAATTATGTTACTACCAGCGTTAAANGACCAGTTTGAAATAAAAANTTATTCCGCTGTAAGCATGTAACCAATACCTCTTACCGTTTGCAGGTATCTTGGTTCTTTAGGTTTTCTTTCAATCTTTCGCCGTAACCTTGTTATCTGGACGTCTATTGCCCTATCGTTCATATGCTTTCCATCACTTCTCATCTCATTTATTAGCTCAAGTCTTGTAATTGCCATACCTAAACTCTGGGAAAAGACTTGCATAATNTTTGTTTCAGATGCTGTCAGATAAACAAGATTTTCATTATCCCATAATTCACTTCGCTCAGTATCAAAACTAACTTCTCCAAATGATAATATTTTATTAAAGTTATTTTTTTGAATAGAGTTCTCGCCAGTCCTTCTTAGGATAGCTTTTAGTCGNAGAAGCAATTCTTTAGGCTCAAANGGTTTTGGTAGGTAATCGTCTGCTCCGGCTTCCAGNCCGGAAATTCGATCTTCTGGTTCGCCTCTCGCNGTTAANAATAGTATAGGCGTTTTATTTTTTTTGCGGAGNTGCAATGTTAATTCAATTCCACTTTCTCCAGGCATCATCACATCAAGTATGATTAAGTCAAANGCCAAGCCTGAAAGAAGGCGACGTGCTTTCTCAGCACTATGAACGGAAGTTGTTAGATAGCCATTTTTTTTCAGGAATTTTTCTAAAAGCTCGCAAATCCTTGTATCGTCGTCTACTATGAGTATNTGGTTTTGCACTTTCTTCATTTAACTGTTTCGTAATTTTTTGTAGGTAATTTGTAATTTGGGATCCATCATTGCCTCAAGTACCTGTTTGAAGCCCGCAACAGAATCAGGTCCAACTTGGCGATACGCTTCTCGCATTCTATGACTTTGTGCAGTTGACAGCTGTTTTTCAAGTGATTTTCCGATATCCGTGAGGTATAAATGTCGCTCTCGACGATCTTTGGACCCAACTTTTAAAATAACTAAATTATCTTCAATCAAAGTTCTTAAAACTCTGTTTAAAGATTGTTTTGTAACNCCNAATATNTTGAGNAAATTGTTTACATTAGTTCCGGGTACNCGGTTGATGAAATGCATAGCTCTGTGNTGNGCNCGACCATATTTGTATTTTTCNAGAATTCTATCNGGGTCTGCNGTAAACCCACGNTAGGCAAAAAACATAGCTTCAATTCCTTGNCTNAGCTGTTCATCAGTCAAGAANAGCAGACTTTCTCCGGTTCGATCATTTTGCATNTNTNTANTNTACCTTTCNTTGATCAAACTATNCATTTGTTTTACGTCAGTCTTGTTGACATTCCAATGCTNAACTGNTAGCGACCNNCGATTTANTTNNTTTTTTATATCCGTATCGGCCCTTNAATNNNNTGGGATAATACAGANTNTGANTTCTAAGNTGAGAGGNNGNAATTATGTCAGGAAGCTACGACGATCGTGATGGCAAAATTTGGATGAATGGCAAGTTGGTGGAATGGCGAGATGCAAATGTCCATATTTTGACCCATGCAATGCACTACGCAAGTTCAGTTTTTGAAGGTGAACGTGCATATGGTGGAAAAATATTTAAAAGTAGGTTGCATTCGGAGAGACTATTGAAGTCAGCAAAAATGGTAGATTTTGAAATTCCCTACAGCGTTGACGAAATTGAAAAGGCTAAATACGACGCCTTGCGCGCGAATGGTTTAAAAGATGCTTACGTAAGACCAGTGGCTTGGCGCGGAGCCGGCGAAGATATGGGTGTTGCATCATCTAGGAATCCGGTGAACTTGGCTGTTGCGACTTGGTCTTGGGGTAACTATTATGGTGATGCAAAGAAGAAGGGTGCTAAGTTAGACGTAGCAAAGTGGCGGCGGCCTGATCCTCACACAGCCCCCTTTGAAGCTAAAGCAGCTGGCTTGTATATGATTGCAACAATGTCTAAGCATACTGCAGAGGCTAACGGCTGCTCAGATGCTATGATGATGGACTATAGGGGTTACGTAGCAGAGGCTACTGGTGCAAACATATTTTTTGTAAAAGAAGGTGAGGTACACACACCGACACCGGATGCATTCTTGAATGGATTAACGCGCCAGACTGTTATTGAAATGTTAAAGACGATGGGGGTCCGAGTTCATGAACGGCATATTCTACCAAATGAACTGGAGGATTTCAGCCAGTGTTGGCTCACTGGNTCTGCAGCAGAAATAACTCCGGTTGGGCAAATAGGTNATTACAATTTCGAAGTTGGAGAGCTTACTCGAACAGTATCCAGAAATTACGAGCAATTAGTTCGTGAATAGTCATTAATTTGTGACGCAACCCTATTCACTTGCGACACAACGGCGCTAAATCTCAAAAGTATNGGTAGGAATGCTGGACGAAGGCTCATTTCGACGNTAAACAANCANAAANTANANCGTGATTCCAGCAGCTCGATCAACCCAANACGGAGTAAAGCATTGTCAGATTCTCACGAAACCGGTGGTACTAGGCGAGATTTTTTATACTATGCCACGGCAGGAGCAGGCGCAGTTACGACGGCAGCAGCGGTATGGCCANTGGTAAATCAAATGAACCCATCTGCTGACGTTAAGGCTTTGGCNTCAATTCGAGTTGATNTTTCTGGAGTAGAACCTGGAACACAGCTCACGGTAAAATGGTTGGGTAAGCCAGTATTCATCCGNAGACGTACTGAAGACGAAATCAACGACGCTCGGTCTGTGTCTTTGAATGAGCTGCCCGATGTTACTGGTCGTAATGAAAACGTACCTGGTTCAGATGCGGCTGACGAAAATCGATCTTTGGATGAATCTGGGGAATGGTTGGTAATGATGGGGGTGTGTACTCATCTNGGATGCGTTCCATTGGGTGATGGTGCTGGTGAGTTCGGTGGTTGGTTTTGTCCTTGCCACGGGTCACATTATGATTCATCTGGCCGTATTCGAAAAGGTCCAGCACCGGAAAATTTACCAGTGCCTGTCGCCTCATTTGTTGACGAAACTACTATAAAACTTGGTTAAAGGAATTTATTGAGATGTCTGGAATACCTCACGATCACTATGAGCCAAAAACGAAAGGCGAAAAATGGTTAGACAGTCGCCTGCCAATCGTAGGGTTGTTGTACAACACCATAATGATACCAACTCCTAAGAATTTAAATTGGATGTGGATTTGGGGTATCGTTTTGACGTTCTGTCTCGCATTGCAAATCATCACGGGCATCGTTTTGGCAATGCATTATACGCCGCACGTCGATGTGGCCTTTGCTTCAGTGGAACACATTATGCGAAATGTGAATGGTGGTCATATGATCCGTTATTTACATGCCAACGGTGCATCTTTATTTTTCATAGCTGTGTATGCACACATTTTTAGGGGCCTGTATTATGGCTCGTATAAAGCGCCGCGTGAGATAACGTGGATCATAGGGATGTTGATCTATCTACTTATGATGGGTACAGCGTTTATGGGTTACGTGCTTCCATGGGGACAAATGTCTTTTTGGGGCGCCACAGTGATTACTGGTTTGTTTGGCGCTATTCCGTTCATTGGCGAACCGATCCAGACATTACTCCTTGGTGGTCCAGCCGTTGATAATGCAACACTAAACCGGTTTTTTAGCTTGCATTACCTGTTCCCATTTTTGATCGCCGGTCTGGTTATGGTTCATATATGGGCATTCCACACTACCGGAAATAATAATCCTACTGGAGTTGAAGTGCGGAGAACATCAAAAGCAGAAGCGGGAAAAGATACCGTATCTTTTTGGCCATATTTTGTAATTAAAGACTTGTTCGCTCTAGCAGTTTTACTTGCGGGCTTTTTTGCAATCGTTGGTTTTATGCCAAATTACCTCGGACATCCAGACAACTACATTGAAGCTAACCCACTAGCTACCCCTGCGCACATTGTCCCAGAATGGTATTTTTTGCCCTTCTATGCAATTCTTAGAGCCTTTACGGCTGAAGTGTGGGTCGTGCAATTTGCCTCATTTATCACCGCTGGTATAATTGATGCCAAATTCTTTGGAGTGTTGGCAATGTTTGGGGCAATAATAGTTCTTGCCTTAGCACCCTGGCTAGATACTTCAAGTGTACGATCTGCTCGCTACCGGCCTATGCTCAAGTGGTGGTTCGGAATACTAGTACTTGACTTTTTTGCACTGATGTGGCTCGGCGCTATGCCTGCTGAAGAGCCCTATGCAACCCTGTCATTGATAGCCTCTGCCTATTGGTTTGGATACTTTCTTGTCATACTTCCACTGCTTGGGATTATAGAAAAGCCAGACTCGCAGCCTTTATCTATTGAAGAGGATTTCAATAATAAGCATTTGAAAAATGTAAAAAAAGCTGATGAGCTCTATGCTAAACCAGATGCTACGCCCGCTGAATAATGAGAGGAAAAAATATGAGGTTTCTTAAGTTAGGTCGTAACATGTTATCAGCTTGCTTCATTGCAAGTACTTCTTTTGCAGCGGGTGGCGGCGGCTATATTGAAGATTTTGACTTTTCATTCGAAGGTCCTCTTGGTACATATGATCAAACGCAGCTCCAGAGGGGGCTTAAGGTCTATACAGAAGTATGTTCTTCTTGCCATGGCTTGAAATATGTACCGCTCAGAACGCTTGCTGACGAAGATGGTCTCGGTTATTCTGACGAACAGGTCCGCGCTTACGCTGAATATTACGAAATATTTGATCCTGAATTAGATGATTATCGTCCCGCAGTACCCGCTGATCACTTTCCAGCAGTGGTAGATGCTGGGGCTCCTGACTTGTCGCTTATGGCAAAGGCTAGGGCCGGTTTTCATGGGCCATATGGCACAGGGATAAGCCAGCTAGTAAATGGTATGGGTGGTGCNGAATATATTGCGTCGCTTCTTACTGGGTATACTGGAGAAGAAAAAGAGGAATACGGTTCTGTATTTTACGAAAACACTGCGTATCCAGGAAAGTGGATCGCTATGTCACCACCTTTGTATGGTGAAGATGTAGATTTTGATGATGGTCATGCGAATGATATCTACAGTGAAGCAGAAGACGTTGCGGCTTTTTTGATGTGGGCAGCTGAACCAAAAATGATGGCTAGAAAACACACGGGCTTTGTTGGAGTGCTTTTCTTGGTTATTTTGTCAGTTTTACTTTATTTAACTAATAAAAGGTTGTGGGCTCCTATCAAAAAAGAAAGCATTTCAAGTTAAATAAATCCAATCGAAATNAAATTATCTTTTCAATCATTGTCAGAAATTTCAGAGCCGGCACCAAGATTTCGGCTCTGCTCAGTTGAAGGTGCGTATGTCAGCTTTGACCAATAATCAATTGCTTTAAAGGTGGTCTCGTCAATTGCAACTCGCGTAACAAAATCATACCTTATAGTATTATTAGGTTTTTCTGCACAAAAGGAAATTGTATCGATTTTCTTTCTTGAATATGAACGATTACCGATTATTAAATCATCAACTAAGAAAAAGGACTCATTGTCTAAAGACACTTCAAGCGTGGGCATTTTTAAATCCCTCTCGACAGAGATTAATCCTAGGATCAGTATTGGGTCGTAAAATGTACCATTAATTTTGTTGGATGTTTCATAAGCTTTCGCGTCTACTATATTGAAAATTTGGATAAGTTTGCTATTTTCCGTATTCAATGCTTCCANTAAAATATTTGGTGCTGGAAACCCATTTAGAGCAAGGGCTAGAAGAGCATTAGATAAATCTTCGCAAATTCCCCAATGATGCCCTTTNCCCCTGAGGCTCCTTTTACANAGCGAAGTGAATTCANTTTTTGATAAATTCAAGTTGCTGTCTGTTCTGGATATGTCCAATTATCACAATTTTCGTTGTCAAGTGTCTGAGGCAATGGAGCACCTTTGAACATATTTATTCTTACCCACCTGTCGGATCTAGGATCAAAATGAAATGCACCAAAAAATGAAAGTTTGGCTCTAAGTAAGTCGATNGGAATAACGTCGCTTGAAATAGTATTATCTTGTATTTCTGCATANGGATTATTGAAAATAATCTGGCACCTACGTATTATATGACGATGCTCGGGATGCTTCATNAGGAACTCGGCGATACTTTTNTTGTTTTCCCATTTTGATAAGTCTAAATGCATTCGTGCNACGTCCCTACTGGGTTGTAATGGCTGTTCATAAAACTCNATGCCTTCTTCTTTNAAACGGTTACCAAGTCGAGGTTCTAGTTTNTCCTCCGAAACATACCAGGCAAGCTCATTATTTTNGGAGTTGTTCCAATTAATCTTAAGTGCATAGGCATANTGCTTTTCGGTTTTTTTAAGGAACTCTCCAACAAGCATTGAACCGTTTATTTTGGTTGTAAATTGTTTCGTATCGCTCATTCCATGGCTGAGATCATCAATTAATTCACCAAACGGTTCTAATATAAGAGATACCAGAAGCTCCTGTGCTTCCTCTCCCACTGTTTTTTCAGCCCATTCGTATAAAGTATTGAATGGATAAGAAGAATTAAAATTGAATTTTTCTACATAGTTATCCAAGATTGCTTTGTCCCGCCGCAATCCATCCAACTTTAAAGCTTGCAATTCATGTTTCGAATTCCAACTCTCAATTAAATAGTTACTACGCTTTATATAATTTTTGAATAACTCGATGCATGCCTTTTTAGGCTCTTTTAGTCCTCGGATTCTTGCCAATGCTTTTTCTTTAGCGGATATCCAATTATTTAAGAGCTGAGGGTGGTTAATTAAAAAAGGGGCCATTCCTAGTCCTGTAGAGTTTCCTACCCCAAGCATTTCGCAAAATTTTGGATCAAGTTGCACATATTTATTGGGATTTTTTACTTTTGCAGCATGTTGTAACAAATCTATTACGAACGCTCTTATCATATATACTGTAAGCATTTCTGCTTGAAATGGAGTTCCAAATTCAGGCCGATTCGAAATTTCTGTATAATCAACGGCTCCAAACTTTCCGGAACCGTAAACGGCTGTCGTGCGCATCATATACCCAACTTTTTCTATTTCTTGGATATCTGGTTGCTGGCCATTAGACAGACAATTAACGACATAGTCCCAAAGTCGAACGGACTTATTTGCTCTTGATAAAGTTATTTCTTTTTCACTAACGCGGCCTGCTTCTTGATTCGGAACATTATGTTTTAAGCGGTTGATGTCTTTCTTAGATGGAATTCCGTCAAAAAGCGTAAATGTAGAATCCCATTTTGTAGCTATCACCCTGTCTGATCGTTCATCGTCAGAAATTTTATGCGCAAAAGCTATTAATGAATAGGCTCTCCCTGAAAGTTGGTATGTATATACTGCCGTGCCGGCACAGTCATCGCCAATTTCAAAAATCTTTCTTGAAAATTTCCATTGTTCAGCTGAAATACGCCTCAAAAGAATTCTTAGGAAGGACAATCGAGATTGGTGAAAAGATCCCAATCTACTCAAGCGCATTACTTTTTCAGCAGGCCGTAGAGTTACGTCGAATTCGGATATTTTATCATCAAAATTAAGGGTCATAAATCAAGTTTTCATTTGTTCTAAATTTATTCTGTTTATTTTTTAGCTTTAACGGTTCATCCCAATTTTTTATGTATAGTAGTTATAGCTTTGGAAATAAAGTATAGTAATTAGCTTATACCTTAGTAAATATTAAAATATATGAATTATTACTTTTCTAGCAATGGGCCTCATAAATTGGGCTATATTTTATTCCTTAACCGTATTTTTAACTAGAAAATGCAGAGAAATGATTTTGAGCTCCTGAATGCAACAACAACTGTTTGAATGGAACGATAATTCATCTATCACTTTGACTGGCTCTGCCTCAAAAGACAAAATGAGTATTTCTAGTCAGTTAGAAATATTTTTTGAGATACTTCATGCAGAAAAAACGCCTAGAATAAACTCCTATGATGTAACATCGCACGAAGGGGTACCTGGAGGCGCCTTTCAATCTATATCCGGTGGTTCTACAGGGCGTCCAAAAATTGTTGAAAGGAGTTGTAAAAGTTGGATTTTAAGCTTTGATGCTAATAATAATTTTTATAATCTTAGGCAAAATCGGGTAGCTATATTCGGTTCGATAACTCATAGCTTAGCACTTTATGGAGCCCTAGAGGGCCTACATTTAGGATGTGAAGTTCACCACCTAAAAGGTTTAATGCCTATAAAGCAACTGAAGTATTTAAAGAGTAGAAATATACAAGTACTTTATGTGACGCCTACGCAATTGAGGCTTATGTTGTCAGCTAAAGATAAAAATCATTGTTTAGAGAGTTTGCGGTATGTTTTTATAGGAGGTTCTTCAATAGAGCATCAAACTCTTAATAAGCTATCTGAAATAGCTCCAAATGCTGAGCTAAAACAATTTTACGGGTCAAGTGAGACCAGTTTTATAACATTATCAGATCGACTTACCCCAATAGACTCAGTTGGTAAAGCTTATCCAAATGTAGAGATTGTACTTGGTGATTGGCCTAATCAACCAGTAAGCACCGGTGAAGCCGGTAGAATCTGGGTTCGCTCACCTTATTTATTTTCGAGGTATGTTGATGAGCATAATTTTAATTCAGATAAAGTGTCTGGTTGGGTAAGCCCAGGGGAATTAGCAAAATTTGACGTTAATCAAAATCTTTATATTTTAGGAAGAATTGATAGAATGTTTAAAATAAAAGATCAAAGTATTTTACCTGAAGAAATTGAGAATTTTTTACTCACAAAAAAAGATATTATAGCTGTTGCACTTATAAAAAAAAATAATGTCCTTAGAGGTAATACTGCTATTGCTTACATTGGAACAAGAAAATCAGTAAATATAGAAGAACTTAGAGAAGCATGTATTGCATTAGTTCCAGTACTTGATAGCTCATTTCGAATAGTTGAACTTAGCATTCAGAAGTTTCCAATTTTACCGTCAGGAAAACCGGATATTTATGAGTTAGAGCAATGGGAGAATTAAAATGCAATCTGCCTATATAGTCAGTGCAAAGCGTTCTATCGTATCTCCAATTAATGGATCTTTGTCTTCATTACCCATAAATGAATTGGCAGCTCCGGTGATAAATAATGCAATTGAAGCTTCCGGAATAAATGCAGATGCAGTTGATGAACTAATTGTTTCTAATGCTCTTGGGGCAGGAGGGAATCCTGCAAGATTAATAGCTCTTTCTAGTAATTTGCCCGAAAAGGTTGCTGGGCTCAGCATTGATCGTCAATGTGTCGGAGGTTTGGATGCAATAATGCTTGGAATAAAATTAGTTCAATCCGGTAGTGCGAATGTTATAGTAGCTGGAGGCGTTGAAAGCTATTCAAATAGACCAGTTCGTTTAGCGCAGGCCTATGATAAAATTTTAGTTCCTTATAATACCCCCGAATTTACGCCAAATTCAAATGCGGAAATACATTTGGCGGAAGCTGCTTATATAATTGCTGAGAAATTTGGGTTTACGCAGATGGATCAGGATCTGTTTGCAATAAACAGTCATGCAAAAGCCTTAGATTCAAAAAAATCTCTAAGCGATGAGATTGTAAGAATAGGACCAGAAAATTTTTCTTTTGATCCATACGCTAGAAATTTAAGTTTAAAACTTTGTGGGCGTGCTCCTAAATTATTCGGTTCAATCTCCCATGCAAATACTGCAATTTCGGCGGATGCAGCTTCCTTTGTAGTTATTTGTAAAAATGTAGTTAAAGGTGAAAAAGCATTAAAGTTAATCACCGGTTCTACAGTAGGTGCAAATCCGAAACTGCCTGGGTTAGCTCCCTTAGATGCTATTAAAGGGGTCTTCGATGTTTCGGGCTTAAATGAGAAAGACATTAATCAGGTCGAAATAATGGAAGCTTATGCGTCACAAGCTATGGCATGTATCGCAGGATCAGGACTTGAGACTGTAAAAACCAATCCAAAAGGAGGAGCTTTAGCTAGGGGTCATCCTATTGGAGCATCAGGTGCGATACTCGTGACTAGACTATTTTCTGACTTATCGCCGGGGGAGGTAGGGCTGGCCGCAATCGCAGCCGCTGGTGGTATAGGAAGTGCTGCTCTATTTGGTTGCATTGGCTAATCTAAACACGCGATAGTACATTAGTAGGACGTAGTTTGAACAATGTTTGAGTTAGTGCTGCACAAAGTATAGCTTTTATGCAATCTCCTGGTAAATAGATTAAGGCAATAAGTGTAACCTCGGAAATTGACTTTCCCAATGTTATAGACATCCCAATAATGCCTGGGATGTATAAAACAAAAATTCCACCTGTAATTGCTCCAACCAGAGACGAGTAAAACACGTTAATCATTTTTAATCGTGTGGTAAGCCAACCAGCTACATATGCAGCTAATGGAAATCCGATAACAAACCCTGCACTTGGGCTGACGAAAATTCCAAGACCGCCCCTTCCTCCTGACAGTAATGGTAGCCCCAATGCACAAAGTGCTAGAAAAAGTAAAACGGCTAAAGCTCCTCTCTTTGCTCCCAGAACTGTACCGCATAGCATGATACCCATACTTTGAGCAGTAATGGGTACTCCAGAGGCAATCATGACTTTTGGAGCTAGACCGAGGACGGCAATAGAAGCTGAAAACAGCGATATTAGAACAATATTTTTTTCCATTTTAGATAATTAAACTCTGAAAGTTGATCTTGATTTTAATGATTGGGCTACATGATCTGCGTCATCCATAATACTCAATATCAAAGGGAGAATGATTTGCCATGAGGGCCGTCTACCTGATCTACATTTATATGCAAGACTTAAAATATGGTGCCTTTCAAGCATAATTGGCGTAAACCTGATAAAGATTATAACGGAAAGCGAAATAGCCTGAGTGTTTATATTTAGAAATCGCATTGGCCCTAATATTTTATCAATAATTTCGGCAATTTCACTGGTTTTTGTCGAACATGTGACCAGATTGGCAAGGCTTACAATCAGTAAAAGCCTCATTATAATTAGAAGACCCCCGGTTAAATCTCTAGAATATAGATGCCAAAACACCATGATCGCAATAAATGGCAGCAAGGGCTTTAAAAGTTTCACGCTGAATTTGAAAATTTGCCAGCCTAATAAAAAATGGAACATAGCTATGGCCAAAAATATAAGAAACATAGTGCCAAGTGTTTCTATGAAAAAAATACCACTAGTTGCGAATGCTAATATTAGTAATTTTATGGTCGCTGGTACATTATCCAAAGCAGTTGGTTTAGGGAAGCGAAGAGCTAACATTACAATTTCATATTTCTTTGCGCATGCTGTGAATATTCAATTAATACTGATTTAGGCGAGCCGTCTAAAAACACTTTTCCATCATCTAGCCAAATAATGCGGTCAGACTTTTTCAAAATGGATAGGTCGTGAGTGATTTGTATAATCATNTGAGGTAGTTCTTTAAGATAATTTTCTAATGCTTTTGTTGTNGGTAAATCCAACCCTGAGAAGANTTCATCCAAAATTATGATTTTNGGATCCATTGCGAATATGCTCATTATACACAGAAGCTGTCTTTGCCCGTGAGATAGAGTTGCAGTGGAAGAACCAATCCAGCTGGCTTTATTGAATTTTTGTAGAGTCACAGCTATTTTATCTTTTATCTCTGATTTTGAGTACCCTAAATTTTTAAGGCCAAAGCCTATCTCATCCTCAACGGTTCCAAAAATAATTTGGTGGTCTGGATTTTGAAATACAATTCCAACGTCTAAACGAGGGAAGCTTTTAGTATTTCCGTTAGTGTGTACTTCAAGNTCACCACTGCTTGGATGAATTAATCCACATAAAATTTTTGCCAGCGTAGATTTTCCAGAACCATTTTTCCCAATAATACCAATAGATTTTTCATCTAAAGTAAGAGTTAAATTCTCTAGTATAACTCTACCAAAAGTTTTGTAGGATATTTTATTCAAAACAAGTTTAGGTTCAATCAACCGCTTGACCTTTTTAAGTAATAAAGATGTTCATTATATCAGTAGTACCTGCGTGCCTACTGTAGTTAAACCAAACAATTCATTAATNTGTTCGTTGTATAATCCAATGCAGCCATTTGAGGATCTGCGCCCAATNTTTCTGGTATCGTGCGTCCCATGAATTCGGTAATATTGCCAACTTAAATACAACGCGTGTGTGCCCAGCGGGTTTTCTGGCCCAGGAGGCATAAATTCTGGCCAATCAGGATTTCTTTCAAGCATAGATGGCGTAGGCCGCCAACTTGGCCCTTCTACTTTTTTGACCACTCTGGTGCGACCACGTCGGGTTAACTCGTCCGACATGGGAACGCTAGATGGGTAAAGATTGTATATAATTTCATCCTCAGACCAAAAATGTAATGCTCTTGAGGTAGTGTCTACTAGGATTGCTCCATTCTTCAAATTACTAAAATAAGGTCGCCAATCAAGTGCACGGAAACTCGAAAGGTTGTGGCGTTGCTCTTTCGTAATTTCCTGCTCAATTTCAGTGGTGCTGTCNGAATTTACATTTGATTGTGCCCAGACTGGACTGCTCACTGAAGCAAATGAAGCTATCACAAACGATCTTCTTGACCAAGATTCCATAACTAACTCCTAGAGATACAGTTTAATATTGTTACTATGTTTATTTACAATCTAAACAAAGAGTAAATAGTTAAGTTAAATAAAACTATGTTTGATTAACTTACGGTATANAGATATGACCGCGTTAGGTATGAAANGGGATAAAAATGTCGAATATAAAGTGGCTTTTAGTTTTCTCTTTACTTTGGTTATCAGGCTGTAATGCGCTGGGCACTCCTGTAATGGGTCCAGATGGAAAACCGTTGCCTAAAGTATATAAATTAAAAAGACAAAATAGTGCAGAAGTTAAATTTCGAATGTTAGACGCTGTAAATGCCCTTCGTATTGCTAAAGGTGTTCAGGTTCTAGAATTTAGTGCTGAATTAAATGCAGCGGCAGCTACCCATGCCCGTGATATGTCTATACAAAATAGACCTTGGCACTTTGGTTCAGACGGCTCATCTCCATTGGATAGAGCAGCTATGGTGGGATATGAGAAAGTATTTTTGGGCGAAACAATCTCAGAAACTTATGAAAGTGAGATTACAACATTAACGGCCTGGATTAATAGTGACAATACGAGAGGCGTGATACTTGATCCAAGAGCAAATGATTTAGGTTTTGCTTGGTTTCAAGAGCCTAATGGAAAAATTTGGTGGACCATGCTTCTTGGTGGCAATTCATTATCTACGGTTCAATAAAAATTGGNGTGCCAATTTCTACCAAGTTATAAATTTCGCTAATTTCTTTGTTGCTTAATGCAATGCATCCAGCTGTCCAATCCCTTTGAAACCAGCGAAAAGGTTTATCTGTTCCGTGTATAAATATATCGCCTCCAGGAAGTTTACCTTTTAGTTCAGCGAAATGTTGATCTTTTGGGTTTGGATAAGAGATACCGATAGATAGATGATATTTGCTGTTCGCATTCTTTCTATCAATTTTATAAGACCCCTCTGGAGTTTTGCCATCACCTTCGAAGTTTTTATGGCCTTCGGGCGTAAAACCAAGATCTATCTTGTATGACTTAATTATTTCATCACCACTAAATAGGTATAATTTCCTTTTACTTTTTTTCACGACTATTTCAGTAATTTTTTGTGATATAGTTGCTGAGCTCGCACAGGTAGCGATAATAATCCAGCTAATTCCGGAACTAATGAAGTTTCGTCTTAACACACTTTACCTCGGGTAAATGGTTGGTTTCTAAATTTATAGTCACGAACTTTTCAGTATAATTTTTTTAAATGATCTTCTTTGAAAGTTCAAACTGCTATCTGATCAATACCAATAAATCCACCAGACTGACGCTCCCAATACCTTGAATATAATCCACCAAGCATGAGTAATTCGCTATGTGAACCTTGTTCTACTATTCTCCCTTCGTGTAATAGAACTATTCTATCCATTTTTACAATTGTCGATAGGCGGTGAGCTATGGCAAATACGGTTTTGTCCCTCATTACATAATCTAGAGCATTTTGAATTTGGGCTTCAGTCTCGCTATCTAGAGCACTGGTTGCTTCATCTAAGATAAGTATTGGTGCGTTTTTGAGGATTGCACGAGCTAAAGCTATTCTTTGTCGTTGGCCACCGGAAAGCTTTACCCCCCGTTCCCCAAGGTGAGCGTCGAAACCTNTTCGGCCTTGGACATCGGTTAAATCCTTTATAAATTTATATGCCTGAGCCTTCTTTGCTGCATTCATCACATCATGGGATGACGCAGATGGATTACCATATAGGATGTTATCGTGGGCCGACCTATTAAACATAGATGTATCCTGCGCCACCACAGAAATTTCTTTTCGTAGGCTATCTTGGGTCACTTCCGTTATGTCTTGGTTTGATATTAAAATTCTTCCACTCTCTGCATCATAAAATCTTAGTATGAGATTTACCAATGTAGATTTCCCTGCTCCAGAGGCTCCAACCAGCCCAATCTTCTCCCCTGCTGAGACATTAAGTGAAAGGTCGGTTATCCCTCCAATTTCACGCCCATATTTAAATTTTAATTTTTCAATTTTAATTTGTGGTTCCGAAATTTTTAGTTTTTTTGCATGTATTTTATCCGTAAGTGCATATCTTGGTGTGAGGGTTTTTATGCCATCTTCAATTTCACCAATCTGAGCATAGATATTCATTAAGGTGAAACTCACCCACCCAGTCATTTGAGCAAGTCGCAGAGCGATCGCTCCTGCGATTGTAACCTCGCCGACAGTAGCATAGTTGTTAATCCAGGAAAGCAGGGATAAACCAACAAGGCCGACAGGAATTAAGCCCGCTAATGTTAAAAGCACTATTCGAAATTCCAGCATGGTTTTTTGTCTATCAAGCGATCGATCGAGATAAATATCCATTGCTGAGACAGCGGCATCGTTCTCATGAGAAGTATGGCCAAACTGTTTCACTGTTTTTATATTGCTTATAGTATCGATTATTTGGCCTGACACCATCGACTTTGAGTCGGCATAAGACTTTGATTTACGTCTTATTTTGGGCATATAGACTCTTATCAGAGCAATATAAGTTAAGAGCCAAAGCGCCACAAACACTGTGCTTTTTAGATCAAAAGCGCCTACTATAATCATTGCGGAGATTACTGATGCCAAAGCGTAGACGCCAGTTTGCAAAAAATCTGTAATTAGCGTTGATAAAGAGTTAGCGGTTTGCAATTGTTTTTGCGCTATTCTTCCTGCGAAGTCATTATCAAAAAAACTAACAGATTGTCCTAAAGTCCATTTATGAAGCTTTAAAAGTGTCATGTTTAGTATTTTTGGCCCTAGAATCGCTTGAAAAAGTGCACTTAAGCAGAAACTTAGTGGCCTAAAAAATACGAATATCAGTACGCAAAATAGTAGAAGGATTTTGTTAGAACTGAAGAATAAAGAACGCCCACCATCTAATTGTGCTGCATCAACTACCCATCCCAAAGCAAGAGTGGTTATCATCTCGAATGACCCAGCTAATGTGCTTGCCGCTGCACCTAAAAAAATAAATTTCCACGTTCCATCGCATGACCATACTATAAACTGCCAAAGGTCTTGAGGCGGCGCAGATATACTATCCTTTTTGTAGTCAATCTTATTTGATATCCAATTAATCATTTAACCATCGTTTGTAAAAATCCGCCTGACTGATGCGCCCACAATTTAGCATATAGACCATTATTTGCTAATAAGTCGTTGTGAGATCCATCTTCAACAATACGCCCATCTTTCATTACTAGTATCCTATCCATGTTTACGATCGTTGAAAGGCGATGTGCGATTGCGATCACTGTCTTTCCCTCCATCAAGTATGACAAGGTTTCTTTAATGGCTGCCTCTGTATCGCTATCTAGTGCGCTCGTAGCTTCGTCCATGAGCAAAATTGGCGCATCTTTTAAAATTACCCGAGCTAGTGCGATACGTTGCCTCTGGCCTCCAGATAATTTAACCCCGCGCTCACCAACTTTTGAGGAATAGCCCTGATTACCATCAGTATCTTCCAAGCCCATGATAAATTCATGGGCACGTGCTTTTTTCGCAGCACTAATTATTTCTTGTTCAGTAGCGTCATTTTTCCCATAGCTTATGTTATCTTTAATGCTTCTATGTAACAGGCTGCTTTCTTGCTGTATTGTGCCAATATTATGCCGCAAACTTTCCTGTTTTAGCAAAGAAACGTTTTGTTCGTTTATTAGAATTTGACCCTTCTCAATATCGTAAAATCGTAAAAGTAACTTAAAAAGGGTTGATTTCCCAGCTCCAGACGGGCCAACTAAGCCCACTTTTTGCCCAGCAGGTATTTCAATATTTAGGTTATCAAGGCCTCCAAAGTTTTTTCCATAATGATGGTATAGATTCCGTACTTCTATCTTTGCATCGCCAAGTTTTAAATTTTGAGCTTCTTGCTGATCAACTAATTGTACCCTTTGTCCAATAGTTTCTAATCCTTCTCGAATAACACCTAATTCTCGAAAAAAGGTAGATACGGCCCACATTATCCACCCAGACATAGCACTTATNCGCAGTACTAAAGTNGCGGCAGCCGTTACTACACCAACTGAGGTTTGACCNGAATACCAAAGCCATATTGCCCAGCCAATTGTACCTGCTGTTAGAAAACCATTTAAAAAAGAAAGNGAGATATCCATNATAGAGTACAATCGCAATTCTTTGATTATAGTNTTTCGAGTGTCAGCGATCGCNTCNCTTGCATATTCCAGTTCTCTTTTTTCATTNGAGAACAATTTTACAGACTGAATATTGGTATAGGCATCCACAATATACCCGTTTAAATTTGAGCGCGCATCGGCAGCAGCCTGTGATGCCGGTTGAATGCGTTTTACTACAAAAATTATTAGAGAACCGTAGGCAAACATCCAAATCAAGAGAGGAACCATCAGTTCGGTTTCCGCATTTATTAGCAAAAATAGTGCCCCCACTAAGTAGGCTATGATGTAGCTAAATGCATCGAATATGTGATAAATTACTTCACCTGCTGACCGTGGCGTTTGCATAACTCTATTTGCTATGCGTCCGGCAAAATCATCTTCAAACCACCCAACAGATTGACGCATAACTTGCCTATGGCCCCTCCAACGAAATAATGTCGCTATATTAGGCATAAGGGAGTTATTATTTAGTAAAACAGTCATTGAGGCTATAAGTGGCATTCCAACCCCGGCCAAAATCAAGAAGGATAAAATAAATACACTATGTTCCAAAATTTCATGTCTTGAACCTGTCTGCATCAAGTCAACAATTTGGCCAATGCCGTAAATCAGCAAGAGTTCAATGATTGCCAACAGAAACGCGAAAAAAGCTGTGATCCCAAAAAGTAAATAAAATGGTTTGGTATAATCTTTTAAAAAATTTGAGATTTCTTTAGGAGGATTGTCTGTTTCCTCATAGTGACAAAATGGGTCTACAAGTCTCTCAAAAAATTTAAACATAAAAGTTCCGATAGTTACAAAAAATATCAAAGATAATAGACGCTATATTCCTGTCAAGCGTCAGGTTTTACTTTTATCCCGATAGCGCTCAGGATTTTAGCTTCGTTAGAATTAAAGTTACTTTTTATCCAGATACGTTGCGCTTCTTTAATTTTTATTCCAACGGCTGCGCCACGCACATATTTAGAAATTTGTGCTCCTTTTATCGGACAGGGATTTAAAAAAGCCTTTTCAATTTTGGTAACATCGCTTGATTTTAACTTTTCGCCCTGCTGGCATGTGTAGATTGCAAGAACTGATAAGGCTATTTCCCTACTGAATTGATAAACCAATTCTGCAAGGTCATGCTTATTTTCCAAAAGTCCTTTTAAAAGTGAAAACTTTTTAGCGTCCTTGCGAGAAAAGTTAAGCGATATACTCTCAGAGTTCGTGCTAATTGTAACAAGCCTTCGAATTGGCTCTGGTTCAATAGCCAATTTTTTTTCAATGGAAATTAGATTTCTTATATTATGGATATTTTCATCATTCCAAATTTTTTTAAGAACGCCTATTCTTGACATTTCCAGTAGTGCACGAGATGGATCAGCTGTCGATAATATTTTTTGGAATTCGTTCCATACCCTTTCTTTTGAGAGAATTTTCAAACCACTTTGATGATCCTTAATTGCACTTAATGCTACTTGGTCATAGTGCATTGTCAATTCAGAGAATTGAGCATGAAATCGAAAAAACCTCAAAATCCGCAAGTAATCTTCTTGGATTCGGTTACTTGCGTTGCCAATAAATTTTATTTTGAGGGGATTGAAGTCTTTCAGGCCGCCTAGAGGATCTATAATTTCTCCAAAGGAGTTGGCGTATAATGCATTTATTGTAAAATCTCTTCGCTTAGCATCTTCTGTTATATTATCCGAAAAACGCACATCAGCATGCCTTCCATCCGTATTTTGATCCGTTCGCATTGTTGTGATTTGATAGGGGATACCGGCTGATATAACCGTTATGGTGCCATGAGAAAATCCTGTTTGAACNACTTTAAAGTTGTCTATGTCAAATAGACTTAAGGTTTCCTCTGGTGTTGCATCCGTTGAAATATCAATATCACTTACTGGAATATTTAAAACACTATTTCTAACGCACCCTCCAACGAAGTATGCGCTATGACCAGCATTTTCTAATATTTTTAGTATGTGTTGCGCGCCCTTACTTTTTATCCATCTACTATTTATTTGCATTTTGAAAGCTTTCGGCAAGGCCATAAAGGATCCTAGCAGTAGCACCCCAAATGTAGTGTGGGCCATATGGCACTGTATAATAGTACCTTAACTTTTTCTGCCACTTTCTNGCTTGGATACNATAGTTTTCCAGGTTGCAAATATGCTTAAGNGGAACGTAAAAAACTTCATCTACCTCATTTCTGTCTACTTTTAAATCCAGCTTATCTGGTAATTGAAAAANTATAGGCGTTACTAGGAACCCGGTCACAGTTTCATGGTTTGGTAGGACACCCAACTTTTTAGGGATTGATCTGTCTAGTCCAATTTCTTCCTCTGCTTCACGTAATGCAGTATTTATTATTGTATCATCTTCAATCTCAAATCTTCCTCCTGGAAANGCAATCTGGCCAGGGTGGTTTTTTAGGTGTGCTGCTCTTTTTGTGAGTAAAAGTGATGGTTGGTTTTGCTCAGAACAACATATACCGACTAGAACACCAGCTTTGCTAAGTTTTCTATCACTGGGTAAGGTATCGGTTTGATTTAGATCATAGTCCGATGAGGTAATACGGTCCTCATCTAAAACTTTTTTAATTTTATCTATCCAATTAGTCACCAATGCTTGTTGCCTCAAAACCTACCGATTTTGGGTCTAATTCATAGTGAGCACCGCAAAATTGACAATCGGCCGTAACTAGCCCTTCGCTCGTAATCATTTTGGATATGTCCTTTGCTGAGTATATTGATAGAGACTGTCTTACTCGATCTTCTGAGCAGCTGCATCCAAAACGAACTGATTGAGTATCAAAAATACGGGGCTGCTCCTCATGAAATAATCGCACAAGAAGCTCTGACGGAGTCACAGATGGTCCGATCAATTCAAGGTCCTCGATTGTCTCAAGGTGATAATTAATTCTATTCCAGTTTTCTGCATTATCACCACTTAAAAGGTCTTGCGGACTGAGCAATCCAGTTGGATTNGAGCTTCGCTCTTCGGTNGCNTGAAAATTAGTAGTTGGCAGGTGCTGGATCATTATGCCGCCGGCTCTCCAATTTTCTTTTATNTTAGATGTGCTCATTTTACCAAATTTCAGATANAAGGAAGTTGGAAGCTGTTCAGATTGTGCAAAGTAAGTTTCTGCACTATCCGAAAGAGATTTTCCATTTAACGGTGATAATCCNTGATAAGGCTTTGTCCCCTCACCTTGGTCAATCAATACTGCAAAATAACCCTTTCCAAGTTGATCGAAAGGAGGTTTGTCGGTCAGCTTCTCTTTATCAAAACTTGCATAAGCACGAATTTGAGCAGTTCCACCAGTTGCTTTAGGAGCATAAAAATCCGTAGCTATCATTCGAACTGGTCCGTTCGTTTGNACCTGCAAAGATAACTTCCACTGCAGCTTGATACTTTCCCCAATTAATGCAGTCAGTAATGCCATTTCAGCCACTAATGCTTCAACTGGTTCTGGATACTTATGTTGCTTGAGAATACCTTGTAAAACTCCATCTAATCTTGCAATCCTGCCACGCATGTCTGCCGCATCGAGTTGAAACGGCAAGACAGTATCATCCCACGCTATTTTATTGCCCAGTGACATTTTTTTCCCTTGAATTTTACATTTATGCTTATACGCTCCCAACAGTCAGGACAAGTTTCAAAATNTGAAGTGCTTTTTGTATGATTAAAACTTACGCGACAGAAATTGAGCGGGGTAAAAAATATTTTTATCGNCCAGGNGTNTATGTNATTTTACCTTTTGGCAATCAGGTTCTACTTACTTTTCAGGCAGATCCCCATAATGAGTTTCAACTTCCAGGTGGCGGGATTGATGCTGGTGAGCAACCTATAACAGCTCTCTACCGAGAGGTAATTGAGGAAACAGGGTGGGTTATCGGGCGACCTCGAAAAATTGGGGCATTCAGGCGTTTTGTATATATGCCAGAATACAAAATGCGAGCAGAAAAACTATGTCATATTTATCTGGCAAAACCCATTTTTAAAAAGTGCGATCCAACTGAACGGGATCATACGGCAGTTTTTGTGGATATTGAAGCAGCTTACCGGATCTTAGCAGTTGATGGCGATGCATATTTTTTAAAAAAATTTTCAGAAGGTACCTATTAGAGTTTGGCTTTATGAGTTGCGTGCCAGTAGTTCCTGAAATCTCAATTTTTAAAATTTATCAAAATCAGAGAAAGTTATTTATACAAACTGAGAGAGTGTCTCATCATTTGTAATATCTGAATAAGTGAAACCCGCCTCTTTGAGCTGCCCAAAAAATTCATTAAAACTATCTGGTGATTTGGTCTCAATACCAATCAGAATGGAACCGAAATTCCGTGCTGATTTTTTGAGATATTCAAAGCGGGTGATGTCATCATCAGGGCCCAATAAATTTAAAAACTCCTTTAACGCACCTGGCCTCTGCGGCATTCGCAAAATAAGATATTTTTTTAAACCAGCATATCTTTGAGCTCTTTCTTTTACTTCAGGCAATCGTTCGAAATCAAAATTTCCACCTGAGGTTACACATACAACACGACGGCCCTTTATTGCTTGACCTAAATCTTGCAATGCATCCACCGCCAAAGCACCGGCAGGCTCGAGTACAATGCCTTCAATATTCAGCATATTTAACATAGAAATGCATATTCTATCCTCTGGTATAGTAATAACATTTGCCAGTCCGATATTACGAAGGCGGCTAAATGTTTTTTCACCAATTTTGCCTACAGCAGCACCATCTGCAAATGTATTTATAGTATCAAGCTTTGTAGGTTTTCCGTTAATAAGTGCCTCCCGTAGGCAAGCACCCCCGAGGGGCTCAACTAAAGTATACGTGCACTCATTTTCAAAATAACTGGTTACCCCAGCTGACAGGCCACCGCCTCCTACTGGTAAAATAATATGGTCTGGATTACTGCCAAGCTGCCTTTTTATTTCGACTCCCACTGAAGCTTGGCCAATTATGATGTCTTCATCATCAAATGGTGAAAGAAAATGAAAACCTTTTTCTTTACAAAATGCTTTTGCAGTATGCAAACAGTCGTCAAAATAATCACCAATTAATCTAATTTCGATAAATTCCCCACCAAAAATTTGTGTTTTCTGAATTTTCTGCTGTGGAGTTGTCACTGGCATAAAAATGATACCATTGACCTGCAACTGCCGGCACATAAAAGCAACGCCTTGAGCGTGATTACCGGCACTTGCACAAACAAAAGCCTTTTTATCAGAAAATTTACGCATAGCGTTAAATGCTCCACGTAATTTATAAGATCTTACAGGGCTAAGATCTTCGCGTTTTAACCAAATCTCAGCTCCGTATAGTGCAGATAAGTATTCATTCCGCTGCAAAGGAGTAGGAGAGAAAACTTCTCTTATTGCCTTCTCGGCTTGGTCAGCTAACGCAGTAAAGTTTGTCATAAATTAGCAATGGCTGAGCAGTGCCAGCATTGCAAGTTTTTTTAAAGATACTTTTAAGATTACTGGCTATGGACTATAAGGCTTAGGCAAATGGTGATCTTGCCCATAGCAGTAAAAAAGGTTAGGCGGATCACAGCGAAAGGGGATTCTAATGTATAAGCCGAAAAAAGTAGTTTTGGCCTATTCGGGCGGCCTAGATACATCTATTATTCTTAAATGGCTTCAAACGGAGTATGCTTGCGAAGTGGTAACCTTTACAGCGGATTTAGGTCAGGGAGAAGAGCTTGAACCTGCGCGTGAAAAAGCGGAATTGCTTGGGATTAAACCAAATAATATTTATATTGAAGACCTTAGAGAAGAATTTGTAAGTGATTTTGTTTTTCCTATGTTTAGGTGTAATGCACTTTATGAGGGTTTGTATCTGCTGGGAACTTCGATTGCTCGCCCATTAATTTCAAAGCGCCTCGTTGAGATAGCAAAAGAAACTGGTGCTGATGCCATTGCACATGGGGCAACAGGCAAAGGTAATGATCAGGTGCGTTTTGAACTTTCAGCTTATGCCCTGAGTCCAAATATACAAATTATAGCTCCTTGGCGTGAGTGGAATTTAACCAGCAGATCAAAATTAATAAAATTTGCTGAAGAAAATCAAATACCTATTGCAAAAGATAAGCGAGGTGAGGCACCATTTTCTGTTGACGCTAATTTACTTCACACATCATCTGAGGGTAAAGTTCTGGAGGATCCATCAGTTGCTGCCCCGGAATATGTGTATCAAAGGACCGTAAATCCAGAAATTGCTCCAGACGTTCCTGAATTTATAGAAGTAGATTTCATTAAGGGGGACGCTATCGCGATCAATGGTTATAAAATGTCCCCGGCAGAAATTTTAACCAAACTAAACGAATTAGGTGGCACTCACGGTATCGGGCGTCTTGACTTGGTGGAAGGCAGATTTATTGGAATGAAGTCCAGAGGTATTTATGAAACCCCTGGTGGAACGATACTATTGGAGGCGCATCGGGGTATAGAGCAAATTACCTTAGATCGTGGTGCAGCTCATTTAAAAGACGAGTTAATGCCGAAATATGCAGAACTGATTTATAATGGCTTTTGGTATAGTCCAGAAAGAGAAATGCTTCAGTCTTTGATTGATAAGTCACAGGAGTACGTTTCGGGAACTGTAAGGCTCAAATTGTATAAAGGTTCGGTAAATACAGTAGGTAGGTGGTCTGAGCACAGCTTGTATTCTGAACAACATGTGACATTTGAAGATGATGCAGGGGCTTACGATCAAAACGATGCTGCTGGTTTTATTCAGCTTAATGCATTGCGTCTAAAGTTATTGGCTCAACAAAAGTTGAGAAATAATTAGTATCATTAATGGAGTTACAGATAAGTAAAAGTTGGGCTTAAATTCCAGCTTCCATAGAAATTTCTTTTTTTGATTTACGCTGTCTTTCTGTCTCAGATTTGAGCTGTCCACAAGCTGCCATAATGTCTTCTCCTCTTGGAGTGCGCACTGGACTTGCATAACCCGCCCGATGTATTATGTCTGAAAATTTTTTAATTTGTGACCAATCGCTTCTTTTGTATGCTGAACCGGGCCACTCATTGAATGGAATCAAGTTTATTTTAGCAGGAATACCTGAAATTAGTTTAACTAAGCGGAAGGCATCCAACTCGCTATCGTTGACGTCTTTAATCATGACGTATTCAAATGTGATCCGTTCTGAGTTAGACAATCTTGGGTAATCCTTTAATGCAGTAATTAAAGTTTCGATATTCCATTTTTTGTTGATTGGTACCAACTTATCCCTAATTTCGTCAGTTGTACCATGAAAAGATACTGCTAATAGACACCCAATTTCATCGGCCGTCCTTGATATTTCTGGGACTACCCCGGAAGTTGATAATGTTATCCTCTTCCTTGATAAACATATTCCCTCTGGATCCATTACAATTTTTAAGGCATCCCGCACATTTTCGAAATTGTAAAGGGGTTCGCCCATCCCCATGAGAACAACATTAGAGAGCAATCTAGTTTTATCATTCGCGCTGTTTAAATTTGTCCACTCATCTAAGTCATCTCGTGCAACTAGTATTTGTCCGACTATTTCACCAGAGGTCAGGTTTCTTACCAGCTTTTGTGTGCCAGTATGACAAAATGAACAGGTAAGGGTACATCCGACTTGTGAACTAATACATAATGTTCCACGTCCTTCCTCTGGAATATATACAGCCTCAACTTCATGTCCCCCAGCCAATTTTAGAAGATATTTTCTTGTTCCATCCTTTGAGGATTGTTTCGAAACTACTTGAGGAACATCTATTGTGAGATTATTGCTTAGCAGCTCGCGATACTGTTTTGATAGGTTAGTCATCTGAGAAAAATTTCGAGCACCCTTTTGATAAATCCACTGCCAAATTTGGCCAACTCTCATTTTTACTTGCTTCTCAGGAGTACCAATTTCCAACAGTTTTTCATGCATTATCGTTCTACTCATGCCTATCAAGTTGATAGGTCCCGACGGCAAGGTGCGAGGAATTGTTAAGAGATCCTGTGTAATGGGCGACGATGGTTTCATAAGTAAATGCTATCCAAATTTAGAAAAAAGATTCTGACTCTTATTGAACTTCTAATACGTCACAAATGTTAAGTTAGTTACTTACACCGTTTTGAGGCATCTTCAACTGCTGCAGTAAAACCCTTGAGTGAAAAAGTATCCTCAGTTTTTGTTCCTCTGGAAGATCTACCTGTCAGTGTGGCTTTTGCTCCACGCTTCATCGCTTGGATCATTTTCTTATCGACTTCATCTGTTGGTGCCCAAGCCCACTCTCCATTCGTAAACATTTGGTATCGAGCACCATCAATATTTACATCAACATTGCTACCGTCATCAAACGGATACCCACCAGTAAATGAAATTTGCCCTTTTATGCCAGAACCGGGAATATATGATACAAACAGTAAGATATCACTGCGTTTAACTGAAACCATTCTCCCATCGCGCTTGTTGACGGTCTCAATTGGTTGCGATGCCGCCCAACATTCTTTTGGGCTCTCCTCCACAAATACAACCCAATCGGCCTGCGTAGATGCTACATTTGTACTTGCATCTTGGGCATTAAGAGTTCCTACGCCAAATAGCAAAATACACAAAGTTAACAAATTTTTGAATACTTGGTTTATCATATTTCCTCACGTCATTGAGTTCTTGTGTTACTATACCGAAATAGCCTATCAAAAACAGATTATTTTATTCTCTATTTACAAGTTTTATTTTAAACTGAAAGGCTGTTTAAATTAAAGCCCTGATAATATCAAATTGATAGGACTAATTCTTAATGTTTAATTCAGCCGTTGAGCTCTGTGAAGTTTATAGAGGTTCTTTAAGAGAAAGTTTGCATATCGGTCACGCGGTTGTTTGTGACAGTAGCGGTGGGATAGTGAAGTCTTGGGGTGACCCAGAACAGATATTTTTTTCAAGGTCATCATCTAAAATGATACAAGCGTTGCCTTTGGTTGCTTCTGGTGCAGCAGATAGTTTTGGACTGTCATCCAAACATCTCGCCTTGGCTTGTGCATCTCATAACGCGGCAAACATTCACACATTAATTGTGGAAAATTGGTTAAGTGAACTTGGGTTGTCAGACACTGACCTGTGTTGCGGCCCGCAGGCGCCACGCGACCGGCAGGCGAAAATAGATTTATTTCAGGCTAACCTAGAACCCTGTCGAATTCATAATAATTGTTCGGGGAAGCATTCTGGATTTTTAACATTGACTAAGCATCTAGGTGCTGGAGCTCACTACGTTGGTATTGATCATCCAGTTCAAAAAGCTTGCTTGGATGCTTATGAAATGACCACAAATGAAATAAGTCCTTCTTACGGAATAGACGGGTGTTCGGCGCCGAACCACGCATTTAGTCTGCAAGGTATAGCTAATGCAATGGCTTGGTTTGCTGATGCGAAAAGTAGATCGGATATATCCTCAAAAAGTGCTGTTAGGATAATTGAAGCGATGTTGAAGTATCCTGAGTTAGTGGCGGGTGAGGGTCGTGCTTGTACCGATTTGATGAGGGCAGCAGAGGGTAAAGTTGTCCTTAAAACTGGAGCAGAAGGGTTTTTCGTTGCGATAATCCCTGAAAAAAAAATGGGCGTAGCCCTTAAAGTTTTAGATGGCGCGACTAGAGCTAGTGAGGCAGTGATAGCATCAATTTTAGTTGGACTGGGTGTTCTCAACTCAGCTAACCCTCTCGTGGGGAAATATTTAAATCCACCGATCAAAAACTGGGATGGACTACAGACTGGCTACATAAAACCATTGATAAAATAAAAATGCTCTTAAAGTTTAATAAACCATTTAATG
>NYSJ01000012.1 GCA_002682975.1 Paracoccaceae bacterium | reverse complement strand
GCACCAGGCTCCGTATCGGGCCTTATAGCATCTGCAGGGCATTCCGGCTCACACACTCCACAATCAATACATTCATCCGGATGTATTACGAGCATATTCTCACCCTCATAGAAGCAGTCTACAGGACACACTTCTACACAGTCAGTGTACTTACATCCTATGCAGTTGTCGCCTACAATATATGTCATTTTAAAATGCTCTGCCCAACTTATTTTTAACTAACACAACCCAGATCTAACAGTGACCTAGAGTGAAACTCAGAAACTAAAATACCACTTTTTATATTTTTAAATACGATTGTAAATCTTTTTATTATTTATGCCTCATAAAAGATCAATATTATTTTATTTGCTCAATATCTTCATACATCTTTTTTGCTTTATCATAACTTTTTCTCCCCTCTTCCAGAGAAAGTACTTTTATGACCCGTACTACTTTGCCATGCCTCAATGTTAATACATCATCTATTGTAATTTCAGCCGAAGGCTTCCTTACCCGCCGTGAATTAAGTCTGACAACACCACTACTTATCATTTTTGCAGAAAGACTTCTCGTTTTGTAAAATCTTGTCCACCAAAGCCATTTATCAACCCTAACTTTCTCTATTTTATCGTCCAAGGCTTAATTATCTTGCTTAAAGCCCATAAGCGCCTTGGCGAAAGGATTGTCTGGATCAATTGGCTTATCTTGATTTTTCGTATTTTTTTGTGGTGACCCGGCATTTTTAGAGCCAGTCGTGGTCAATGACTTACCTTTTTTCTTATTCAGCTTTAAATCTTTTGGCGAATGGTTTTTGCCCTTATTTATTTTTTTAGCTTTCCAAAAAAACTTATAAAATATTTCATGAAGCTCAATCGGGTCTTTCTCACTGTCATCTGAAATTTCCTTGCCAAGTTCCTGATTGATTTCAGTTTGACTCTCTTTTTCGGAAACTTCTTTTAAACGAGTACCTTTCTCGGTTTTATATCCTAAACCAATCATAAGTCCTGCAAATTGTTCAAGGGTCATGCCAGTAATAGAGAGCATATCAGAGTTACATTCAAAACCACTTTTGCTGTCCTGAGCTCTCAGCATGTCCGCTAATCTCTCCAACATATCTACACGAATTGCTCTCTCTCCAGCATTTCGGTAACCAGACATCGTGTCTAATCCACTTAGGAGCAGCGTTTCAGATGGGACCGTAACCAGCCCAGGCGGTGGAGCACTCGGGAACTCATCTATATTCTTAAATAAAGACCATAACACTAATCTTAATCTTGTAGGAGCTGGTTTTAATAACAGTGGCATGAATATTGTGTGCTGCCCGAAACGCACTCCATGCTTCCTTAAAGTGGATCGAGCATCCTGATCCAACAATTTTACTGTTTCTGCGACAGTTTCCCGCGGAACTAATCCAAAGTTTTCAACTATTGTAAAAGCAAATCCACGAGCTAGACCCGATAACTTATCGTCTCGTTCCAAAGCAAGCAGTGGCTCAAACAACGTTGCTATCTTACGATCAATGAAATGTTGTAACCTGCGTTCAATTTTTTGTTGAATTTCTTCGCTTATATTTTCTTCGATAAAAGAATGAATATTTGGTTTGAGGGGATTATTACCAACCGATAATTTACCTAGAGCGTTTTCACCCCACATAAGACCACCTTGATCCGTGAAGTCGATTTCAGTGTCCGGAGCGTTGTAGAACCTATCTGCCATCAAATGAAAATGAGGAACTAAGGCCGCCATAGCAGCAGTTTTTACCGCTTTGGCCTCTGGACCATTTGCGTCTTTATCAGCTATGAACCTGAATCCTTCCAGCTTTCCGACAAATTCGCCTTCGATAGTCACTTGACCTTCTTTATCAACCTCGGCCAACAGAGCCTCCTTATCTTTGAGACGACGTAATAGTATTGAAGTTCGACGATCAACAAATCTCTTTGTCAGACATTCGTGTAACGCATCTGACAATAAATCCTCAATTACTCTCGTTCTATTCCGCCAATGAGTTTCATCATGAACCCATCCTTTTCTTTGGGAAATATATGTCCAAGTTCGCATATATGCCAGTCTTTTTGATAAAGTATCAATGTTTCCATGGATATTCTCTAATGAAGAAACTTGTTTTTGAAGCCAATCATCAGAAATTCTGCCCAAATCATATAAATTCAGGAAAATTGTTTCTAATAGCGATGTATATTCACCATGGCCGATCGACCTAAAATCGGGGATGCTGCAAACTTTCCATAATAATTTAACAGCGATTGGATTGGTAACTCTTTTGAGTACTAACTCTGACTGTGATAGTGTTTTCAAGGCCAGTAAATCATCAGACTCTCTGGCTTTTACAAGCGATGGATCATCAGGTAATTCTTCAAGTGACTCAATTAGTTTCTGAAGGCTGCCATATTCTAAGTCTGCATTGCGCCATTGCAATGTTGTTTGAGGACTGAACCGATGTTCCATTATTGACTCGGCAATCTTTGCATCCAAAGGTTTTGCATCACCAGTAACACCAAAAGTGCCATTATTCATGCCGCGGCCGGCTCTACCAGCTATTTGAGCTAATTCATTCGGCGCAAGGTTTCTACTCCGGCGTCCGTCAAATTTACTTAGAGAAGAAAAAGCAACATGATTAACATCCAAGTTTAATCCCATACCTATCGCATCGGTAGCCACAAGGTAGTCAACATCACCATTTTGATAAAGTTCTACCTGAGCATTTCTAGTCCTGGGGCTCAAGGCTCCCATGACGACAGCTGCCCCACCTTTTAATCGCCGCAAAATTTCTGCGATCGTGTACACATTATCGACGGAAAAGCCTACAATAGCTGAACGGGCTGGCATCCTAGAAATTTTTTTTGATCCTGTGTAAATTAAGGTGCTTAGACGTTCTCGCGATATAAACTTTGCATCTGGTAAGAGGTTTTTTATTGGATAGCGCATAGTCTCTGAACCGAGAAAGAGGGTTTCATGGATCCCGCGTGACCTTAGAAGCCTATCAGTAAAAACGTGCCCCCGTTCAGGGTCATTTGCTAGTTGTATTTCGTCAACTGCTAAAAATTCAGCACTCATTCCCTCCGGCATTGCTTCAACTGTGCAAACCCAATAGCTGGCCTTGATTGGAACAATGCGTTCCTCACCGGTTAAAAGCGCAACCTGCGAAATACCTCTCAACCTAACAATTTTGTCATATACTTCCCGTGCCAGAAGTCTTAACGGCAGACCGATAATTCCACTTTTGTAACTCAACATTCGCTCTATGGCGTAATGGGTTTTACCTGTATTTGTTGGGCCCAGGACCGCAGAAATACCGTGGGGCTGTCTCATTTATACAAACCTCTGACATATAAGCCAAATTTCAGAATTTAATGGCTACTAGGTAGAAATAGCTTTGTACAGAAGCAGAAACAACTTTTATGATATTTGATCTGTATAAAAATCAAGATGTTGAAATATTTGTCCAAATATTGCCGTTACGGTAAGTTTGAAATCACTGCATAAAAAACATTATACTTTTATCTAGATAAACAAATAATTCGACAGGTGTAATATCATGACAGAAGTAATCGAGGATGCTGTAAGGGCGTTGAAGGAAAAAATGTTAAACACCTCTTTTGACGGCTCGGCCAAATTTGAAATCGAAGGTGAAGGTTCAATCGTTTTAAGAGGAAATAGTGTCTACGCTTCCGATGAGGATACAGACGTCACTTTCGTAGCTTCAGTAGAAATTTTCCAGGAAATATTTAACGGTGAAGTGGATCCAACAGCTGCTTTCATGACCGGAAAGTTAAAGATAGATGGAGATATGGGCATCGCAATGCGACTAGCTAACGCTTTTTAATTAATGACCCAAGATCCGCCATTTCTTAATGATGTATTTAATTGGCCTGCGGACACTATTACGAGCTACAGAACCACATCTGATGGGATAAGACTTAGAACTTGCAAATGGGTGGCCAACAAACCCTCTGGAACGGTTTTTATCATGCCAGGAAGAGCAGACTATATAGAAAAATACGGTGGTTTTGCGGATGTGTGCCTCACCCAAAATATGAATGTCTTGGCTGTTGACTGGCGCGGTCAAGGTCTGTCTGATCGATTATTAAATGACAGAAATATTGGCCATATTGAGAATTTTAACGATTATCAAAAAGATGTAGAGGCTCTTATTGATGAAGCCAAAGCCTCCAATTTTGCAAAACCTTGGATTATTTCTGCACACTCTATGGGAGGTCTTATTGGTTTGAGATCACTTCATGAGACAAACGTGTTTGATAAGGTTATTTTTATATCGCCAATGTGGGGTATTGAAATGCCACCAATTTTGAAATCAGGAGCACCAATCATAATGTCTTTGATTTCGTTAATTGGGAAAATGGAGACTTATGCACCAACTACCAGCTCTGAAACCCGTGTAATCCACGAAGAATTTGAAGTAAATAAATTAACGAGCGACATGCAAAACTTTAAGCTACTAAGGCAACAAGTAATGACGTATCCAGAATTACAAATTGGAGGTCCAAGCTCTGCCTGGGTTAGCGCTGCTCTCGACGAAATAGAAATTCAGATGAAATACAGACCACCGTCTATCCCAGCCCTCTGCCTATTAGGCGAGGAGGAAGAAATTGTTGAGACTTCTGCTGTAAAAAACTTTTGTAATGACTGGGAAGCATGCAATCTAATTTTGATGCCGAAAGCAAAGCATGATTTATTAATGGAGCAAAAAACTATTTTTGCAGATTTAGTTCTCGAATTAGAGAAGTTTGTAAAAAAATAAATAACAATTTTTAACTCTTGTTGTTAAGGCCATACAACCCTACTTGTACAGAATGTATGTATAAAGGTTAAAAATGACTCACTTAAGAAATATTTTTTTTGATAAAGATTTCACAAAAAACGGGAAATACTCGGGCGATCTGCCAGAATGGGACCTTACCGATTTATATAAAAACGTAGATTGCTCGGAAATAGATAGAGATTTAAATTGGCTTGAAAAAGAGTGCAAAAATTTTGCAAATGAGTTTGAGGGAAAACTCGCAGAACTGAATGCAATTGAATTTTTGGCTTGTTTGAGAAGAAGTGAAAAAATTAGTAACATTAGTGGCAGACTAATTTCATATGCAGGTTTGCGTTACTATCAAGCTACTACTGATGGAGAAAGAACAAAATTCTTATCTGATATTCAAGAAAAAATTACAATATATACATCCTCTCTTATCTTCTTTAATCTTGAACTCAATAGGCTACCGAATGGACATCTAGACGGATTATATTCAAAAAATGAAGACTTACACCGGTATAAACCGGTATTGGATAAAATCCGTGCACTTCAACCTTACCAGTTATCTGNTGAATTAGAGAAATTCCTGCATGANATGGGGATTGTTGGCGATGCTTGGGAAAAACTTTTTGATGAAACTATCGCTGGTCTTGAGTTTAGCATAGACGATCAAATTCTGAATCTCGAAAGCACTTTAAACTTGCTTACAGACCATGACCGTTCGAAACGCAAAGCTGGCGCGCAAGAACTTGCAAAAGTTTTTTCTAAAAACCTTAAAACTTTCGCAAGAATTCATAATACACAAGCCAAAGAAAAAGAAATCATTGACCAGTGGAGAGGCATGCCTTCCGCGCAATTTGGTCGGCACTTGGCAAATGATGTGGAACCTGAAGTAGTAGAAGCTTTAAGAAATGCAGTAGTCGCNTCCTACCCAGATTTAAGTCACAGATATTACGAGTTGAAACGTAAATGGATGGGTCTAGACCATCTTGAAGTATGGGACAGAAATGCTCCATTGCCAATGGAGTCAAACCAAACAATAGCTTGGTCAGATGCTCAAAAATTAGTACTGGATGCTTACTCAGGCTTTGATCCGCGAATGGAGGAGCTAGCAAAACCATTTTTCTCAAAAGGCTGGATTGATGCTGCCGTAAAACCAGGAAAAGCGCCTGGCGCTTTTGCGCACCCAACCGTTACAAATGTTCACCCATACATCATGTTAAATTATCTTGGNAAGCCGCGCGATGTCATGACATTAGCACATGAGTTGGGGCACGGCGTTCACCAAATACTGGCCTCCAAACAGGGAGAAATGCTTTCTTCGACGCCGCTCACTCTNGCTGAGACAGCATCCGTCTTCGGTGAAATGCTAACTTTTCGTAAAATGCTTGAAACAGCTTCCGAGCCACATTTGCGTAAAGTGTTGTTAGCAAATAAAGTTGAAGACATGATAAATACCGTTGTAAGGCAAATTGCTTTCTACGACTTTGAGTGCAAACTGCATGGTGCCCGTAAAAAGGGCGAATTGACACCGAACGATATAAACGCTCTTTGGATGTCTATCCAAGCAGAGAGCCTTGGACCAGCNTTCAAATTTATGGATGGATATGAAACATTCTGGGCGTANATTCCGCATTTTGTTCACTCTCCTTTTTATGTTTATGCATATGCGTTTGGTGACGGTTTGGTAAATGCACTTTACGCAGAATATGAGGAAAGGCCCGACGGTTTTTCATCAAAATATTTTGAGATGCTTGAGGCAGGCGGTTCTAAACATCATTCAGATTTGTTAGCCCCATTTAATCTAAACGCCTCNGACCCTAAATTTTGGAGTAAAGGGCTGTCGGTAATCTCGTCAATGATTGACGAATTAGAGCGATTGAACTGATCATTCAAAAATAACTATCATTTGGAAGCAAACAGTTCGGTCTTCTTGCAATTGTTGNACGCCGAGCTATTTCACNTTTTGTGAGGTGAAAATGAAAACCATTATTCTTATAATTTCGTTGTGTGTTGGAGTAGCTACAATGTCTAACGCTAGTCAATTTATATTTAAAAGNGCGGACGGCGGCCTAATTAATTTGGAAGAGTTTAAGGGTAAGCCCGTCTTAATCGTTAACACGGCAAGTCGTTGCGGCTTTACGGGACAGTTAGAAACGTTACAAAAACTTTCTGACNCATACATNAGTGAAGGGTTGACAGTGTTGGCAGTCCCTTCAAATGACTTCAACCAAGAGTTNGCTTCGATCGATGCCGTTAAGGAATTTTGTACTATCAACTACAATTTAACGCTTCCAATGACCGAAATTACGTCCGTTAGGGGAAAAAATGCTCACCCATTCTTTAAATGGGTCAAAGATACTACTGGGTTTTCACCAAAATGGAATTTTAATAAAATTTTGATTGGACCGTCAGGAGAGATTGTTCAGACATTCGGTTCTCTCACCAGGCCAACTTCTGGAGCAATAACAAATGAAATAGAGAAGTTATTAGACCAAGAAGTACCAGATCAAGCAGCGGGATAAGCANGGGATACCCCTCCGTCCAGNAANCATTAGGTCATTTTACTCACCATACTAATTTCTNTTTTCGTACCTTACCCATTTCACAATTTTNTCTACAAAATAATCATTCATGGATGGTGACATAATGTCCCCGCAGATGACATGCGAGTTGGGGTCATCATTCTCCCCAACGTCTATTACTAATTTCGACTTTTCACCCGCCCAAGCACCAAAAACTTTTTCAATTAACCATGGCTTTACGACTTTATCTTTTTTTGAATAAATGAAAAGAGCAGGTAAGTTAGCTTTAGAAAAATCTAACTTTGAAATTTTTCTAGTCATTTTTGCCATTTTAATTACTGACTGTGTAGAATATCTAGTAGTCCAATAATAACTGTGGAGCACGCCCTTTGGTTTAAAACTTCTTTCGCTGCCAAAGATCAGCGGTAACCAGACTTGGGAGAATGGCCAAGTTAGAATTCCTGACATTTTTTTGTTAAGACCAAAATTTGGTGAAATAAAAACCAACTTGTCCGCAGCATTAAATATTTGCTTCGATATTGCCAAAGCCGAAACTAGGGTGCCACCAGTAGAGGTGCTTAACACGATGATTTTTTTCCCTATTCTATGACCAATTTCTACTGCTTCTGCTGCATCATTTAGCCAGTCCTGAATTTGAGCTTCTGACATTTGTCTGCTGTCGCATCCATGCCCTGTCAATCGAGTGAAATATAAATTCGCTTTTAATTCCTTCGCAATTAAATCAGGGACTGGCCTTACCTCTTGGGGGCTAGCAGAATAACCGTGAATATAAACAACTGCGACTTCAGACTTCACACCAGGATCTGAAAACCAATAAATCTTTTTCTTTAAGTCATTTTTTAAATTTGGAATATTTTCCTCTGATCTTAAGATGTAATCGTCTAAATTATCACAGAATAAATGAAACTCTTTGGACGCTTCCACAGGTATTTGCTGATTAAAGATCCTCACACAATAGATAGACAGCAAAAAAATAGTAACTAAAATCACTAAAAATATGATCACAAAGTCTCCACTTCCAACATGATTTCGTGGATAGTTTGTTCTAAAATTTCCAAGCACTTTGGAGATGAAAATGAGTGATCTGCATTCGCAACTAACTTAAGCTGCATATTTTCACAATCTATGTGTTTAAGTAATTTAACTGCCGTTTGAACCTCCACAGATTTATCCTCCTTACCCTGTAACATTCTCAAGGGACATAGAACGTTCAGCGGGGTTCTTAAAATAAGATTTTTCCTTCCATCCTCTATTAACTTAAGTGTAATTGGGTAGGGTTCATCATAATCAGAGGGTAGCAAAATCTTCCCCGAACTTAGTAACTCAGATTTTTGTATATCACTGAAATTAAACCAAAAAAAATCTTCCGTGAAGTCCGGCGCCGCTGCTATTGTTATAATGCCAACTACTCTTTGCTTTAATATCTGATATATCAAAAATGATATCCAACCGCCCATAGACGATCCTATTAGAATAATTGGTCCTTTTGTTTTTTCAGTAATAATTTCATACGCGTCTTGGACCCAATCACTAATATTACACTTCTCAAAGATACCAGAACTTTGACCATGGCCAGAATAATCAAATCTTAAAAACCCATGGTGATTTTTTTCTGCCCAATCTTCCAGATGGGTAGCCTTGGATCCCATCATATCAGACATGAAGCCTCCCAAAAAAATAAAGGTAAAAGCACCACCCGTTTTTACAGAATAAGCAATACTTTTGTTATTTTTCGTAAGATACTCTATGGTCATCGACTACTCTCAATTTCATTAGCTTGTCTCATAGTCTACCAAGTTATTTCAAGTCAGAAATTGAAAAAAAATATAAAGCTTTCTTGACCTCTGCACATCTACACGGCATTACTAAAACAAAACGCAACCGGGTGTTTCGTAGGCGCCAAAACGACGAGAATTATATGAAAAAAATAGTTGTAAAATTTCCTGATGGTAACAAACGGGAATTTGAGGCAGGAGTTACTGCTTCAGAAGTAGCTCAAACTATCTCAACTTCTTTATCCAAAAAGGCAATTAGTGCAGATGTAGATGGTAGTCATTGGGACCTTCAATGGCCAATTACACAAGACTCCGAAATTTCGATAAACACGTTGAAAAATGTCGATCGTGCGATTGAGTTGGTTCGCCATGACCTAGCCCATATAATGGCGCGAGCAGTGCAAGAAATTTGGCCAGACGTCAAAGTCACCATTGGCCCCGTAATCGAAAACGGGTGGTATTATGACTTTGATCGACAAGACCCTTTCACCCCCGAGGACCTCGGGACGATAGAAAAGAAAATGAAGGATATCATCAATTTGCGCGACCCCGTGCGAACAGAAGTGTGGGATCGGTCAGCTGCTATTGCCTATTACAAGAATAGCAATGAGCCCTACAAAGTTGAACTGATTGAAGCCATTCCTGGAAACGAGCCATTGCGTATGTACTGGCATGGCGACTGGCAAGATTTGTGTCGCGGACCACATCTTCAAAATACTGGCCAGGTACCGGGAGATTCATGGAAGCTGATGTCCGTTGCGGGCGCATATTGGCGTGGGGACAGTAATCGTCCAATGCTTCAACGAATTTATGGCGTAGCTTTCAAAAATAAAGAAGACCTGCGTGCACACCTCAACTTCCTCGAAGAAGCAGCAAAGCGCGATCACAGGAAACTTGGGCGAGAAATGAGCTTGTTTCACTTTGAAGAAGTAGCGCCTGGATCTGTTTTCTGGCACCCAAGCGGCTGGCGCCTATTTCAGACCCTAATCAGCTACATGCGCCGCCGTCAGGAAAAAGCAGGATATGTCGAGGTCAACACACCAGACATCATGGATCGAGCATTGTGGGAGACCTCAGGGCATTGGTTCAACTACATGGAAAATATGTTCCTCGCANAAACCCACGATGATCGCGACTACGCGCTTAAGCCTATGAACTGTCCAGGCCATATGATGATTTACAATGAAAGCCTGCGCAGTTATCGTGATTTGCCGATGAAGATTTCTGAGTTTGGCAAAGTGCATCGCTACGAGCCTTCGGGAGCGTTGCATGGTTTGCTTCGNGTNCGGAGTTTCACTCAAGACGANGCACATATTTACTGNACCCCCGAACAATTGACCGATGAGTGCTTGAAAGTAAATGAGTTGATCTTGTCAATTTACAAGGACTTTGGGTTTGAGGATGTACACATTAAACTGTCGACCCGCCCTGAAAACCGTATTGGAAGCGACGAGAGTTGGGACTTGTCGGAGGCGGCACTCAAAACCGCCTTGGACCGCGCTGGCATGTCTTACACTATCTTTGAAGGAGAGGGTGCGTTCTATGGACCAAAGCTGGAGTATGTGTTGCGCGATGCAATCGGTCGCGACTGGCAATGTGGAACACTTCAAGTCGACTACAACTTACCAGAAAGGTTCGGCTCAACTTTCGTGAGTGCATCGGGTGAGAAATTGGCGCCTATTATGCTGCATCGTGCTTTGTTTGGTTCCCTTGAAAGATTTATAGGCATACTCATTGAAAACTATGCCGGAAAATTACCCTTTTGGCTTGCCGCAAGGCAGGTCGTTGTTGCTTCCATCATCACTGATGCAAATGGATACTGTAACGAAATTGTAGATGCATTAAAAGTTGCGGGTATCAAAGCAGAAAGTGACCTTAGAAATGAAAAGATAAGCTACAAAGTTCGTGAACATTCTTTAGCCAAAGTACCAATCATTTTAGCTATTGGAAACCGAGAGGTTGATGAGAGAACAATAACTGTTCGTAAATTGGGCGAAAAACAAACCGAAACCCTTGAATTTGATCAAGTTATTCTCGAACTTAAAAAAGAAAGCGTCCCGCCAGATATAAGATAGCATTTTGGACTTAAATTTTGGTCAATTGAAATCTATTTTTTTTCAGGTTGATACTGTTCAATTATGCCTTTTGTCCAACCAAAGGTATAATGACCTTCACTATCTTTAATAATCGGGCGTTTAAATAAAGTAGGATGCGCTTCAAGCAAATCTGTGGTGGTAAGTTGCCGATCCGCTTCAGTCAGAGAACGCCATGTAGTGGACTTTTTGTTAACTATATCATCACCATAGTTTTCAACTAACGTACAAATCTCCATCTTAGGAAATGGGTTCTCTCTCAGATCAACAAAAACTGAATTTAGCAAAACCTTCCTAGCAGCTCTGCACTTATCACAGTTTTTTAAACCATATATCAGCATCTTAGCATCCTATCAAAAAATTTAACTGGCTAAATATAAAATTAGCACTAACCTTCCGATATTAAAAGTTGATACGGCTAGTAGTGCAGAAGTTAAATCAAAAATTCTTTTAATGTTATAGTAAATTTGTTCGAAGAGGTTAGAAATATGCCACAGGGAAAAGTGAAGTGGTTTAATACAACAAAAGGCTTTGGATTTATAGAGCCCAGTGACGGTGGAAATGACGTATTTGTGCATATATCTGCGGTTCAAAAATCAGGCTTGACAGGCTTGGCCGAAGATCAATTAGTAAATTATGAACTGGTTGAAGGTCGCGATGGTCGACAAATGGCAGACGAAATTAGTACCGCCTAACTGGATTACTGCTTTAATTTCCATCACCAGCTAACGTAATTAAATAAGTGGCAGACGTTTGGCTTCTGCTGGCTTCATATTGCCATTTTTCGTTTCGATGGTTCGATCGTTATAGTTAAACCAAAATTCTTCACTGTCAGTGCACCTTCTACGTACTCCAACTGGCATCAAAAGATAATCAACCTGAATTTCGTCGAATAATCCTTTGTAGAATAAACTCAACCCTTCTTGATCAAGCATTGATCCCAAATATATAGCTCCCGACACTTCGCTCGTTGCGATTACTTTGCCGTTTTTTAACGTAAGATACGGAGCTGCATTACTATCGACATTTATGGTTTCAATATACCTATTAGCTTGACCTATGGGGTCAATCTCTAGCGATAAATTGGGCGGAAGCGTTTCTACCCTTAAAACTTTAGATTTTACGAGATTGATGGCAGGAGGTAGATTTGTTGGTATTTTCATATTTCCCACTCTGGCACCGGTACGAGGCCCAAAAACGAGTTTTGCT
>NYSJ01000011.1 GCA_002682975.1 Paracoccaceae bacterium | reverse complement strand
GTTTTGAGACCCCGCAAAGTTCTGCAACCTGATCTGCCCAAGCACCGGCTGCGTTGATCAATACGCTTGCTGNGATGTCGCCATCTGAACTTTCTATAGNCCATTTNTTATTCTTTTTNTNAGCAGCTATCAGCTTTGTTTTTTTTCGTATTTGAGCCCCATGTTCTAGGGCGCTCTTTCTGTAGTAATCGTAGAGTTTATTTGTATCAATATCGTAAACATCAGGTCTGTAGGCTTGTCGTGTTATACCTTCTCTTTTAAGAGCTGGGACGAGCTTAAAAGCTTCGTTTACAGAAATATATTTTAAGCCTAAATCTTCAGAGTCAGTGTCAAACTGAGTTTCTTCACCTTTTTTACCAAGTAATAACAAGCCTCGCTTTGCTAAAAACCCTTGGCTTTCGGATTTAAGGAAAGTCAGACTTGCTTTATTTAGTACTTTGGTAACGCAGTTACCATAGTCTTCAATATATGTTGCGGCAGATCTCCCAGATGAATGATAGCACAATTCGGGCTCAGCTTCCAACAAAACGACCTTAACATAGGGTGCTAACTGGGCGCATGCAGACATACCTGCAATCCCTCCACCGATTATTACGACATCAGTCATTAGTTAGCTTCCAACGGCGGTTTTTAAGCCCCCATAATTTAATGAGGGCTTAAAAGCTTTATTGTGGAACGTCTCCCTTGATGCCTTCCACATAAAAGTTCATGCCTAACAGAGTTCCATCATCGGCTGTTTCGCCTGCAGCTAACCATACGGAACCGTCTTGCTTATTAATGGGTCCTGTAAATGGATGGTAATTTCCTGATGCAATAGCATCTTTCATAGCAAGTGCTTCTGCTTTTACATCGGCTGGAACTGCAGCAGTAATTTCGCCAATACCAACCATGCCTGGTCCAATGCCATCCCAGGTATCAGTTGATGCCCAAGTACCATCTAGGACAGCCTGAGTTCTTGCGATATAGTAGGGCGCCCAGTCGTCAATAATAGATGAGACCCTCGGCGTAGGTTTGAACATTGCCATGTCTGAAGCCTGACCAAAAGTTATTACGCCACCGGCTTTTTCTGCAGCAGCTTGTGGTGCAGTAGAGTCAGTATGTTGGAGAACAACATCGCACCCCTGCTCGATCAAAGCGGTTGCAGCGTCAGCTTCTTTTGCAGGGTCGAACCATGTGTAAATCCAAACGATATTAAATTCTACATCTGGGTTTACCTTCCTAGCGTGTATGAAGGCTGAGTTAATGCCTCTGACAACCTCGGGAATTGGAAAAGATCCGATATAACCAACCTTATTTGTTTTGGTCATCTTCCCTGCTATATGGCCTTGGATAGCTCTTCCTTCATAAAACCGAGCCGAATAAGTGGAAACATTGTCAGCTCGCATATAGCCAGTAGCATGCTCAAATTTTACATTTGGAAATTTTTCTGCAACATTTATTGTTGGTTCCATATATCCAAATGAAGTTGTGAAAATTAGATCTGCTCCTTGCAGGGCCATCTGGGTCATTACTCTCTCCGAGTCTGCTCCCTCGGGAACTAACTCTTGGTAAACAGTTTCTACTCTATCACCGAAATGTTCTTCTACAGCTAGCCGTCCTTGATCATGCTCGTATGTCCATCCATAGTCGCCAACTGGTCCTACATAAACAAACCCAACTTTTACATCAGCAGCCAAAGCTGCTGCCGCAATTCCAACCGAAGCTATTGCGCCAGCTATTACAGATTTTATATACATATATCTCTCCCTGAATTGATATAGGCCTCAAGATGAGGCGTGAAATGGTCGTCCCAGGGATGCGGGTGCTCCCTGATTCCCCCGTGACGAAATAATAACAAGAACTATAATTGTAATCAAATACGGTGACATTGATAAGTACTCTGCAGGGATAGAAGCTCCAGCCGCCTGTAAATTTAGCTGTAAAACTGTTACACCGCCAAAAATATATGCACCAATTAAAACTCGCCATGGTCTCCAACTCGCGAAAACTACAATTGCTAAGGCGATCCAACCTGCACCGGCAGTCATTCCTTCAGTCCATTGCGGAACTCTTGCCAATGAAATATAGGCTCCTCCTAAGCCGCTGGTGGCGCCTCCAAACATTATAGCAAGCATTCGCACCTTAACGACCTTGTATCCAAGTGCGTGTGCAGCATCATGGTTCTCACCAACGGCTCTCAAAACCATTCCAGCGTGTGTAAATTTTAAAAACCACCAAACCATGGCTACTAAGAAGACCGAAAAATAAATCATTAAATCGTGTGAAAATAGCATTTTTCCTAAAACTGGAATTTCCCCCAAAAATGGTATGTCCATAGCTTTGAGCGTGGGAGACTTCATTCCTTCATAAGGCCTGCCGAGCAATGCAGATAAGCCTAAGCCTGCTAAAGTAAGGCCAAGGCCAGTAGCTACTTGATTAGATTTTAAATACTGAGTGAGTANTCCAAATATCACCGAAAACAGTCCAGATGCAATGGCTGCACACAGAAACCCCACAATAGGTTTATCAGTANTAACTGCTACAATAAAGCCTACTACCGCGCCTACTATCATCATACCTTCCACGCCGAGGTTAAGTACACCAGATTTTTCTACAACCGCTTCTCCAATGGACGCTAATAAGATTGGCGTTGCAGAGACCATCAATGACGCAATTAGAAGAGCAGGATTAATACTAGATAAGTCCATTATTANTTTGTTCCTATTTTAACTCGATAATTTACAAATAAATCTGTTGCGAGGAGGAAAAAAAGAAGCATCCCTTGAAATAACTGTATAGAGGCTCCAGGTAAATTGAGCATTAATTGTGCTANCTCACCTCCAATATATGTAAGAGCAATCAATAAACCAGATAGGAGTATCCCAATAGGATGCAACCGCCCAAGAAAAGCGACAATGATTGCAGTAAAGCCGTAGCCAGAATTAAATCCAATTGTNATCTGACCAGATGGCCCAGATACTTCAAACATCCCGGCTAGGCCCGCAAGCGCCCCTGAAATGCCAAGACAAAACACGATATTTGCAGTTGGATTTACACCGGCAAATTTTGCAGCTCGTGGCGCCTCCCCAGTCAGTCTAATGTTAAATCCTTGGATGTGTCTCGTCAAAACAATGTATGAGAAAATTACAGTTATAAATGCAAATAAAACACCCCAATGCATGCCCGAGTTATTGATAATTTCTAAATTGGCGGCACTTTCATATTTTTGTAAATTGCGTGAGCCAGGAAATCCGTATCCATCAGGATTTTTAAGAAGACCCTGACTTACTGAAGCGAGTATCGACTCGGCGACATAAACAAGCATCAGCGAAACTAAAATTTCATTAGTGTTGAGTTTTGCTTTTAGTAAAGCGGGAATCATTCCCCAAAGAAAGCCACCTAATGCACCAGCAGTTATCATTAATGGAAAAATTAATCTACTTTCTATTGGATAGAAGGCTAGTGCTACACTTGCCCCAAAAATAGCACCCAATATATATTGCCCCTCTGCTCCGATATTCCAAACNCCAGCTTTAAATCCAAACGACAGGCCGATAGCGATTAGAATTAAAGGCCCAGCCTTTATGAGTATTTGTGGACGAGAGTAATTTGAAAAATTTTGATCAAACAATGGGTCCCAAAAAATTATGCGTATAGCTTCAAACGGATCCTCTCCAATAATTANTTTNGGAAGGTATCGGCGATTAAATTCAATTATTATCTGGTCAGTTAATAAGGCGAATAGAACGCCGCCAACNATCATAGTAATTACGACAGCTAGAATTGGGGACAGATAAACCCATTCTTTTGAAGGTTGGGGGCGCTTTTCTAATTTAAGCATTGTTTGCTTCCAGGTCTTTTGCTCCGCCCATCATGAGGCCTATTTGTTCGAGTGAGAGTTTGGCGGTTGTTTTTATTTTAGTTAAAGCTCCCTCATTCAATGCTGCAAATTGGTCACTAATTTCTAATAGCTCATCAAGATCTTGTGATATAACTAAAATTGCTGCCCCATTTTCTGACAAGGTTAGAAGAGCTTGCCTGATCGAAGATGCGGCAGCGGCATCTACACCCCATGTTGGCTGGTTCACAATAAATACGCTAGGCTTTTGTAAAATCTCTCGACCAATTACGAATTTTTGCAAATTTCCTCCAGAAAGTGATCCAGCTGTATTCTGGGATCCCGGAGTTCTCACATCAAACTGATTTATGACTTTCTCCGCGAAAGCTTTACTTTTCTTCCAGTCAATGAAACCTTTGGACACAAGGTTTTGAGATTGCTCAGAAGTAATTAGTATATTTTCAATTAGGCTCATATTCGGTGCCGCTGCGTGGCCTAAGCGCTCTTCTGGCGCAGACAACAGTCCTATCTTTCGTCGTTGGTTAGGGGTAAANTTATTTATATTAGTTTCTTTAAAACTAATACTTCCCTTAGTTGATACTTGTTCGCCCGATAACACTGCAAATAATTCATCTTGCCCATTACCCGCTACTCCGCCAATTCCTAGTATTTCCCCTTGCCTTAAATCGAATGTTACATTCTTTAGGGACGTGCCAAATGTACTCTTACTTAGGAAGCAAACACTATCGACTTTNAGTAAAACTTGCCCGGCCGGCTTGTTTAATTTTTCGGGTGCCTTAATACTAGAACCAANCATCATTTCCGCCAATTTTTTTGTGCTTGTGTTTTTGGGTGTGCAGGTATCCACTTTTTTTCCAAGGCGCAGAATAGTTGCNGTATCACATAATTTTCTTATCTCCTCTAACTTATGACTAATATACAAAATGGAGGTACCTTCAGATTTTAGCTTTAGAAGAGTTTTAAATAAAATATCTACCTCTTGTGGCGTCAAGACGGATGTAGGCTCATCCATCACCAATAACTTTGGGTTTTGTAAGAGGCAGCGAATAATTTCTACTCTTTGGCGTTCTCCGACCGAAAGTTCACCAACTGTTTTTGCTGGGTCCAGGGGTAGGCCATAAGAATCTGATACTGATTTGATTTTTTCGCCTAAGTCTCTTTGGTTTGGTGGATTATCCATACCTAATGAGATATTTTCAGCAACGCTCAGGGCCTCGAATAGGGAAAAGTGCTGAAATACCATTGCGATACCAGCTTTCCGCGCCTCGCTTGGAGTTCCTGGTCTGAAAGGAACTCCATTCAANTGCAATTGACCACTATCTGGCTTCACTAAACCGTAGATTATTTTTACTAGGGTAGACTTCCCAGCGCCATTCTCGCCTAATAAAGCATGGATTTCGCCAATATTTATATTAAGAGAAATAGCACTGTTGGCTCTCACACCGGGATACGACTTAGAGATACTGTCGAGCTCAAGCAATCTTTTTGTCAATGACTTGGCCCTTTTCTAATTCATGATTTCTTTCTAACCAATCCACTACCACTCCTAGAGCAATTTGCTGAGGATGCTTGCCATATTTCTTGTATCCTATCGGACATTCAATTTGATCAATTTGTTCTTCACTGTGCCCAATCGACAAAAGTTTCTTTTTAAATCGTGTAAACTTTGTTTTTGATCCAATTAACCCTGCCCATTTAAAATTATGTTTAAGGATTTCGTTACAGATTTCCAAATCGATTTTGTGTGAGTAGGTCAGTATTAAATGTTCGGCATTTGGTTGTGCTCTTTTTACAAATTTATCTGGTGTGTCATATACTATTTTGTGCACATTGGAGNATTCCAAANTTGGGAATCTGCTAGGATCTGTATCCAACCAAAAAACATCCAAGTTTGGCATGGGAGCTAAAAGTGATAATATTGCGGAGCCTACATGGCCCGCGCCCCATAACCATACAGAAGCCTTTTCAGTAATAACTTTTTCAATTAACCATCCATCAGAAAGTGTGTGATCAAGGCTAATTNCNCCGGTCNAATATTTTTTCACTAGTTCTTTTANATNCTGTGGAGCCTCTGTTTTATCAGAAATCGATCTCACATTTAAATTTTTATCTTTCAAATTCGCTACATCTTTTTCATCATAATACTCTGTAACTATCTTAACAAAACCTCCGCAGCATTGTCCTAGCTGGGGACCTAATGGATAAGACTTTATGTCTGTTTTTCCCGTTTCAGACAATCTGCGAGCTGATTTTATCGCCTGGAATTCAAGATTGCCTCCTCCTATTGTGCCGTGTATCCCATCCGCCCAAACATACATCTCTGTGCCGCTTCCTCTAGGAGTTGAACCCTTAACCTCAAGGATTAAGATCCTCGCAACTGGTCCGTTAGAATTTACAACTTCCTTTAGGGTACTGTAATCAAGCGCCATTCATAGACCTTACTGCCTTGAGAATGTTTTCAGGTGTGGCTGGTGCGATTAAGTTGGGCCAGTCATTACCACAAGCTGATAATGCATTCCTTAAAGCGAGAAATACAGAGATACCAAGCATAAAGGGAGGNTCNCCAACAGCCTTTGACTTGTAAATGGTATCTTCGGTATTCAAATTATCAAACAGGCTTACATTAAAAATTTTTGGCCGATCAGATGCACAAGGAATTTTNTAAGTTGATGGNGCATGNGTTTTTAATTCACCCTGTTTGCTCCANACAAGTTCTTCGGTNGTAAGCCAACCCAGACCTTGGATAAAGCCACCTTCAATTTGTCCGATATCTATTGCTGGATTTAGGCTATTTCCAGCATCGTGTAATATATCAGTCCTCAATAATTTGAATTCACCTGTTAAGGTATCTACAACNACTTCTGAAACTGCNGCGCCGTATGCAAAGTAATAAAATGGTCTACCTTTCCCAATAATTCGGTCCCATTCNAATTTAGGCGTTTTGTAAAAGCCAGTAGACGAAAGACTTATACGCTGTGTGTATATCTCCTNAATAGCATCCTCAAAGGCTATATCAAAGTTACTGCCTTTAACNCTTCCATCTTCNAATTTAACATCATTCGTGTTTGCTCGATATTTNTCAATGAAGTAGGATGATATTCTNGCNCAAATAATNTCGCAGGCCTCTTTGACCGCCATGCCATTTAAGTCACTTCCAGAACTNGCTGCCGTTGCNGAGGTGTTGGGGACTTTTGTAGTATCAGTAGCGGTAATTTGGACCTTATTTATCGGTATTCCAAATACATGTGCTGCTACTTGTGCAACTTTTTGGAAGAGGCCCTGACCCATTTCGGTGCCACCGTGGTTAATTTTTACAGAGCCGTCATTATAAACATGAACAAGTGCTCCTGCTTGATTAAGTTGTGTAAGTGTGAACGAAATTCCAAATTTCACAGGATTGAAAGCTATCCCTTTTTTCAAAATTTTATTCTCTTTATTCCACTTTTTGACCTTGATTTTGCGAGTTTGGTANTCAGACGNTTCAAAAAGTGCATCCATCATTTCATNGACTATGAAATCTTTCACTTCCATTCCNTAGTGAGACTTCTGTGGATTTANNCCCTCTTTTATTTTTTTTTCTGATGTATAAAAGTTGCGCTTCCTAACTATATTAGGATCTAAACCAAGTGAGAACGCGATATGATCNATTATATTTTCCATACCGATCATACCTTGTGGCCCACCAAAACCTCTAAATGCTGTGGCACTTTGTGTATTGGTCTTTAATCTATGGCTCTCAACTCTAAAATTTGGAATGTGATAGCAATTATCAGCATGCAGCATAGCTCTATCTGCTACTGGAAGAGACAAGTCCTGCGACCAGCCGCAGCGAACGAAATGNTTAACATCNAGNGCTTTGATTTTGCCTAATTTGTCAAAGCCAGCACGNTATTCAATTCGAAAATCATGGCGTTTACCGGTNATTTTCATATCGTCATCGCGATCATATCGCATCTTTACTGTTGAGTTGTTACGCACTGCTGCAATTGCACACGCACATGCTAATGCATTTCCTTGGCTTTCTTTTCCGCCAAATCCACCTCCCATTCGGCGGACTTCAACTTTGACAAGATGCATATCGAGGCCTAGAGTTTCAGCAACTTTATGCTGAATTTCTGTAGGATGCTGAGTAGAGCTGTAAATTACCATTTCCCCGTCATCTTGTGGAGAGGCAATAGCNGCTTGACCTTCAAGATAGAAGTGCTCTTGGCCACCTAATTCAAGTTTGCCCTCGAGAGTGTGTGGAGAAGACTTTAGTGCTGATACAGCATCACCTGTTTCATAGATCCTCGGCCCTTCTTCAAAGCGGTTATTTGAGTTAATAGCTTCATCAATACTAATAATCGGCTTCCCCTCAGTATACTCAATGATAGCTAAAGTTGAAGCATAGCGCGCTTGAGTATGAGCTTTTGCGACTACTATAAAAATTGGTTGGCCAATAAAGTTTACATGAGTATCTGCCAGCAATTGTTCGTCATGTGCGTTTGGAGCAACATCATTCGTGAATGGAAGGTCTTTNGAAAGTATAATATCTAAAACACCTGGCGCTGCTCGGACAGCTGAAAGATCAATAGATTTTATTTCACCGTTGGCTATGNTGGATAATCCAAAAGCAAGATGCANCGTTTTTGTCGGAAGTGGNATGTCATCCACATAGCGAGCTTCGCCTGTTACATGTAATTTAGCTGAGTCATGTGGTATTGCTTGGTTCATGCTCATGGGGCTACCTGTTGTACATTTGTATTGGCACCTAATGTTTCAAAATAGTAGCGAAGTAACAGGTTATGTGCAGTAGTCTGTCGGTATTCTGCAGAGCTCCGTAAATCGGATAATGGAGTAAAATCTTTTTGCCAAGTATCGCTGCAGGAGCGCAATACTCTTTCCTCCCATCGATGATTGAGTAGACAACTTTCTACATGCTTAGCTCTCTTCGGTATTCCGGCCATACCACCGAAAGCAATTATGCATTTTTTGATTAATCCATCATCTAAAATGATATTAAAACAGCCACAAACTGAGGATATATCTTGATCAAAGCGCTTGCTAATCTTATAACATTTCACGGTTAGGTTTATTTTAGGTATAATTAAAAACTCAAGGAACTCGCCTTTATTAAGGTCCTGTTTTTTATAATCTAAAAAGAAATTCTCCAACTTGATTTTTCGCTGACCTTTGGCGCTGCGTATAACGAGTTCGGTATTCATGGCAATCAACGCTGGAGCGCTATCACCGATAGGCGAGCCATTTGCAATGTTTCCTCCCAAAGTTGCGGCATTTCTGACTTGCGTAGAGCCATATCTTTTCAACAATTTTGCAAACGAAGGTGCTTTTAAAATTGCCCAGCGGCGAAGATTTTCTATCGTAATCCCCGCCCCGATTTGCCACGCGTCTTTTAATTCTTCAATGTTGGCAAAATCAGATACCTGATTTAAAAAGGCTACATTTTCAAATTTCTGGAAGTCTTTATTTACCCATAGTCCTATGTCGGTTGCTCCAGCGATTAATTGTGTGCTCGGATGTTTATTTAATATTTCTGCCAGGTCATGCTTGGACTTTGGTAATTCCTTTGCACCCGATATTGGTAGGTCAGCGAGTTTTTTAACATCTTCATCGACCCAAGTGGGTTGTTCTTCATCTTCAGAGGCTTTAGCTGCCTTAATAATTGGCTCGTAGCCAGTACATCGGCAAAGATTTCCCGCAAGATTTGTCTCGTGATCTATATCGTTGGTAATATTTGCAGCAACCATCGAAGTTATAAAACCTGGGGTACAAAATCCGCATTGTGAACCATGAAATTCAACCATCTTATGTTGTATTTTGTGGTTTTTAATACCCTCTACTGTCCGTATTGCTTTCCCATCAAGCTGAGGTAGAAATAGAATACATGAATTTAAAGAGCTGATTGTCTTTCTTTTATCAATCAAAATAACTGTACAGGCGCCGCAATCACCTTCATTGCAGCCTTCTTTGGTTCCAGTAAGTTGATTGTCAATTCTTAACCAATCTAGTAGAGTTTTTGTCGCATCAACCTGGGTTAAAGTGACGGGCTCCCCATTTAGAAGAAACCTGATATCCATCTGGAATACCTACCGCGTTACCCAAAACTAATTACGATGTACCATCTCGATGCGGCGTAGAAACGGTCAACAAATATTACACCGCATCAAAAGACCTCAAAAAATTGTTTTTTTCAAGTATGAAATTTAATTGTCTTAAGGCCTTTAGTTTTTTTATCTGGCACCATAAACTTAAAATATGACCGGCTTGCCAAAATATATTCATCTGCGCCTCCACACGGAGTATTCGCTGCTTGAAGGTGCGATCCGCTTAAAGAAACTGCCAGGAATGTGTAAGGCTAATCATATGCCTGCAATTGCAGTGACAGACACAAACAACCTATTCAGTGCTTTAGAGTTTTCAGTTCTGTTTAAAGACCAGGGTTTGCAACCAATTATTGGATGCCAAATTGATTTAAAATTTACTGATAAGATGCCAGAGAAGCGGAGTTCAAACAATGCTTCAATCGTATTGCTTGCACAAAATGAAGTTGGCTACAAAAATCTTATGAAACTTAGTTCGGAAATGTATGTTCAAAATAGCGTTGAGCAAGTAGAAATTTCTATAGAACAGTTAGAAAATTATTCTGACGGCTTGATATGTCTTACTGGCGGCTCAAAAGGTCCTCTGGGCCAATTAATCTTGATGTCTCAAGATAAAGTAGCTTGGAATTTACTTTCCCAATTTCACAGCATTTTTTCGGATCGCCTGTATCTAGAATTGCAAAGGCATCCGCAAGGCAATGGTTTGCCAGAAGAAGAAAATGTTACTGAACCAATCTTCATAAATATGGCTTATGATTTAAAAATCCCTTTGATAGCAACAAATGATGTGTATTTCGAAAATGGCGAAATGTACGAGGCCCACGACGCACTTCTGTGTATCGCAGATGGCGTTTATGTTGATCAGCAGGAGCCACGCAGAAGCGTAACTAACCAACATTACTTCAAAACACAGGAAGAAATGATTGCTTTATTTGCTGACCTTCCGGAGGCCTTGGAAAGTACTGTAGAAGTTGCGCAACGTTGTTCCTTTATGGCCAATTGTAGAGACCCCATTCTTCCATTATTTGCGAGTGACGAGGTTAGTGAACTTTACAGACAATCAAAAGAGGGTCTAAAAAACCGATTGTCTATCATCCCGCATGCTGCCCCGGTGGATGAGTACGAAAAAAGATTAGCTTTCGAATTAAAAATTATTGAGCAGATGGGGTTTCCTGGTTACTTTCTTATCGTTGCTGATTTCATAAAATGGGCGAAAGAAAATGACATACCTGTCGGCCCAGGTCGAGGTTCTGGAGCAGGCTCTCTTGTGGCTTACGCACTCACAATTACGGATCTTGATCCCCTAAGGTACAATCTTCTTTTTGAACGGTTTTTGAACCCAGATCGTGTATCAATGCCAGATTTTGATATAGATTTTTGTATGGATAGGCGAGAAGAAGTTATCCATTACGTGCAACAGCGATATGGGCATGATAAGGTCGGGCAAATTATAACATTTGGCGCGCTTTTGTCTAAAGCGGCTATTCGCGACATCGGCCGCGTATTACAGATGCCTTATGGACAAGTTGACCGCCTTGCAAAACTAATACCTTTAGAAGGTGTAAAGCCTTTGAGTATCGAACAAGCCCTTTCAGAAGAACCTCGTTTGAAAGAAGAAGCAGACCGAGAAGAAGTAATTGGTCGATTGCTAAATTATGGGCAAAAAGTAGAGGGTCTTCTAAGAAATGCTGCTACCCACGCAGCTGGTATTGTTATCAGCGATCGTCCGCTAGACGATCTTGTACCGGTTTATAAGGATGCTAGGTCAAACATGCCCGCCACTCAATTTAACATGAAGTGGGTAGAACAAGCAGGGCTCGTTAAATTTGATTTTTTAGGTTTGAAAACACTCACTGCTATTCAAAACGCTATAGATTTAATAATCGCTTCAGGACGGTCTCTTCATCTTGCTGCAGATGGAAGTCAACTATTCCAACCGGTAGAGAATGCTGAAAACCAAATTAATACGATACCGCTAGATGATAAATTGACTTATGAATTATATGCTTCGGCTAAGACGGTTGCTGTTTTTCAGGTGGAGAGTTCTGGTATGATGGACGCTCTCAAACGAATGAAGCCGACTTGCATCGAAGATATTGTGGCTTTGGTTGCGTTATATCGACCGGGACCTATGGAGAATATAGCAACCTATTGCGATGTTAAGAATGGTGTTAAAGATCGTGTTTCTATTCATCCCATGATTGATGATATTCTTGAGGAAACTCAGGGGATTATTGTGTACCAGGAGCAAGTGATGCAGATAGCGCAGATCATGGCTGGTTACTCACTAGGGGAGGCGGACCTATTAAGGCGAGCTATGGGTAAAAAGATAAAGGCGGCAATGGATGCCGAGCGGCCAAAATTTGAGGCAGGTTCTAAAACAAATGGTATAACCGCTAAGAAAGCCTCCGAAATATTCGATTTACTAGAAAAGTTTGCCAACTATGGCTTTAATAAATCTCACGCTGCAGCTTATGCAGTCGTAAGTTACCAAACGGCTTGGTTAAAGACAAATCATCCGCTTGAATTTATGGCGGGTATTATGAATTGTGATATCCATTTGACAGATAAACTTTCACAATATGTGGACGAAATTCGAAAGGGTCTGAAGTTACCGTTTATTCCTCCTTGTATAAATCGCTCTCAACCAAAATTTTCAGTATTGGAAAATTCACTGATTTATGGATTGGCTGGGTTAAAAAATGTCGGCCTGGAAGCAATGGAAGTACTCGTTAAGGCTAGGAATACTAAAGTATTTGTAACGTTATTTGATNTTTCTAGACGAGTGGATTTACGAAAAATTGGCAAGCGCCCTCTCGAGATGCTAGCGCAAGCTGGCGCTTTTGACGTGCTCGATACAAATAGACACCGTGTATTTAAAAGCTTAGACGCTCTAGTGGCNTATTCAGCCGCGATCCATGATCAGAAGGTATCAAGACAAGTTTCTCTTTTTGGTGAAGGAGGAGACGATTTGCCTGAACCACTCTTAGCTTCAGTTTCAGACTGGCTTCCTGCGGAGCGATTATCGCGTGAGTTTTCAGCTATCGGATTCTATGTTACTGGTCATCCACTGGATGACTATAAATCTGCATTTAAAATAAATGAAATCCTAACACTTGAAGAGGTAGAACNAAAAGTATTANGAGGCCCTCATTTAGTAAAAATTGCTGGTGTGGTTGTTGGGCGGCAAGAAAGAAAATCAGCAAGGGGTAATAGATTTGCTTTTGTTCAGTTAAGTGACTTTACTGGAAATTTTGAAGTTACTTTATTTTCGGATGTCTTGGAGAGATCGAGGAATAACCTTGATAGTGGAACAAGGATTATTTTGACGGTTGAAGCATCATTAGAAGAGGAACAGTTAAAGCTGTTATGTAGATCAATTGCAAATATTGATGATGCTATCTCGACTGATGGTTCACATGGAATTAAGATCTTTGTAGAGGATAAAAAGGTTCTTCCCTCTATATTATCAGTATNGGGGCAGGCATCGGAAAACAAAAAGATTGTATGCAAAGGACCTATTCATTTGTGTTTAATAGGTTCCAGTTTGCCAGGTGAAGTTGAAATGGATACAGGCCTGACTTGTGATACAAGTCCNCAGATAAGAGGAGCGATCAAAAGCTTAGATGGTGTCTTGGATGTTCAAGAGATTTAATTTTTAAACTTGCATATTATAAACTAATTTTTATCTTGAGAATTTTTTATGCTTAATACGTTTTGGTTCTAGCGCATCTGGGCCTAGACGACGCTTTTTATCTTCTTCATAATCTTCAAAGTTTCCTTCAAACCATTCNACATGTGCGTCCCCTTCAAAAGATAGNATGTGAGTACAAATTCTATCTAAGAAAAACCGGTCGTGAGAAATGACTACTGCGCAACCAGCAAAATCTACGAGTGCATCTTCCAAAGCCCTCAGGGTTTCCACGTCCAAATCGTTTGTTGGTTCGTCCAGAAGCAATACATTTCCACCCTCTTTAAGAAGTCGCGCCATGTGCACTCTGTTTCGCTCTCCTCCCGATAATAGTGACAACTTCTTTTGCTGATCACCGCCTTTAAAATTGAATGATGAGCAATATGCTCTCGAGTTAACTTGTGCATCGCCCAACTCAATTATTTCAGCACCACCAGAAATTGANTCCCAAACTGTTTCATTATCTTGTAAGTCATCTCGCGATTGATCAACATATGATAATTGAACCGTTTCCCCAAAGGAAATTTCTCCGTGGTCAGCAGATATTTCGCTTGTAAGCATTCTAAATAGAGTTGATTTACCGGCCCCGTTTGGTCCAATTACTCCCACGATGCCCCCCGGAGGTAAAGAAAAGCTTAAATTTTCAACGAGTAATTTATCACCCATTGCTTTTTGCAAGTTATTAACTTCTATCACCTTGGATCCTAGTCTAGGCCCATTCGGAATTACAATTTGTGCTCTTGTTATCTTTTCTCGTTCTGATTGGCCTGCTAGATCGTTGTAAGCGTTGATCCGTGCTTTTTGCTTCGCTTGGCGGGCTTTTTGGCCTTGCCTCATCCATTCAAGTTCACGTTCGAGGGTTTTTTGGCGACTTTTATCTTCTCGTGCTTCTTGTGCNAGGCGCTTTGCTTTTTGTTCCAACCAGCTAGAATAGTTACCTTCATATGGCATTCCGTGACCGCGGTCTAATTCAAGAATCCAACCTGTAATATCATCCAAAAAATATCGATCGTGTGTAACAATTAAAATAGTACCCTTGTAGTCGATCAGATGCTTTTGTAACCAAGCAATNGTCTCAGCATCNAAGTGGTTGGTAGGTTCATCGAGCAAAAGCATTTCAGGTGCTTCAAGTAANAACTTGCAAAGTGCAACACGTCGACGTTCACCTCCAGATAAGCTACTTACGTCAGCATCATCTGCTGGACATCTCAAGGCTTCCAAAGACACATCAATTTGACTGTCTAAATCCCATAAATTTTCAGCATCAATTTTATCTTGTAACTCTGCCATTTCATCTGCTGTTTCATCTGAATAATTCATAGCCAGTTCGTTGTATCTATCTAAGATTGCCTTCTTATCGGCGACGCCTAGCATAACGTTCTCACGCACGCTCATTGTTTCATCTAATTCAGGTTCTTGCGGTAAGTATCCAACTTTAGCGCCCTCGGCAGACCAAGCTTCGCCTTGAAATTCTTTGTCGATACCAGCCATTATTTTCATTAATGTTGACTTACCAGCCCCATTTATGCCTACCACCCCGATTTTTACTCCTGGTAGAAATGATAAATGGATATTTTCAAAACATTTCTTTCCTCCAGGATACGTTTTTGAAACGCCTTGCATGTGGTATACGTATTGATAGGCAGACATGAATTACTCCAGTATTTTACATTAAAAGAGTGATACCTTGAAGCAACTTTGGGGGCAATACTAAGAAAAAATTAATCAGATTATAAAGAAATTAGTACTCTTGCTTTCTCGATGCAAATCTTGCTAATTGGAAACATGGGAGTTCCTTTAGTTTTAAAAAGACAAAAGATTGGCCTTCTCGGAGGTTCTTTCGATCCTGCTCACAAAGCTCATCTTCACATCAGTAAATATGCTTTAAAATATTTTGACTTGGATCAAGTTTGGTGGATGCTGACACCTTCAAACCCTCTAAAAAAGAATAGCCCAAGCCCAATAAATGACAGGTTTAACGCTGCAAAGCCATTAGTTGAGCATCCTCGAATCTTTGTCACCAAAATAGAGGATGAACTTAACACCGTCTATACGGCTCAAACATTAAGGTTGATCGAGAAAAGGTTCCCAAATGTTAAGTTTATATGGCTTATGGGTGCTGATAACTTGTTTCAATTCGATAAGTGGGTGAACTGGACAGAGATTGTTCATCGGGTTCCAATCGGTATCCTTGCTCGACCAGATCATACCTTAGCACCCCTGAAATCTAAAATGGCACGGACTTTTTCTTATTGTAGATTGAGGGCGAGCCAGTCCCGTAAGTTAGGGAACTTGGAAGCACCATATTGGTGTTATAAAAACCTTCCATTACTAAATGTATCATCATCTCAAATCAGAGCGTCATGAAGGAATAATTTTATGCCTAGCTCTAGATCCTGTTTCAATTGCAGCGGCGTGCAAGCGGTCTATCTCAAATTCGTAACGTATTTCCTCCAACAAGCGTAGTTCAGTTTCAAATATTAAACCATCTGCAGCAGCAACGTCGCAGCATAAAGCGTAAGCAGTCTCATTAAGCTCGGCCGGCAAATTTTCTTTAACAAGGCCGAATAAGGCATCAAGGCCTTCTTCTTGTTCAAATAGATCAAATACAATCTGTGAAACTGTATTAAGTCTATCGATATCGTATTCTGCGAAGATTGGCAGATTGTTTACTGCTGATTGGATCTTTACGAGTTCAGACGTTCGAATTGTTTCGTCTGATACAGATATTGCAACCATAAGTGCCACCAAACAGTCCTGAGCTGTCATCGCATGTGAATTTTGACGGGTCATTTTTTTACTTTCCTCGACAATGCTATGAACAGAATATTGACCATTGCTTCATGTATCAATAGGAAGCTTGATATTGAAAGATATTTATGTGGTGATTATGGAGTTTATTGATGTCTGAAATGCGAGAGGCAGGGTTAAATTCTAAATCATGGCCGTTTGAAGAGGCTCGTCGAGTACTAAAGCGCTATCAAAATGCTCCTCCAGAAAAAGGGCATGTGATATTTGAGACAGGTTATGGACCATCCGGCTTGCCTCATATTGGCACTTTTGGTGAAGTGGCCCGGACCTCGATGGTTATGAGAGCATTTAGTGAGCTTAGCGATATACCATGTAAACTAATATGCTTTTCAGATGACTTAGATGGTATGAGAAAAGTACCTAATAATATTCCTAACCAGAGGATGTTAGAGGAAAATCTACAGAAGCCTCTGACTTCTGTTCCTGATCCTTTTGATAAATTTGAAAGTTTTGGGGAGCACAATAATGAGTTGTTAAAAACATTTCTGAATAAATTTAATTTTAAATATGATTTCATAAGTGCAACAGAATTTTATAGGTCAGGTAGATTTGATAGGATTCTAATTAAAGCTGCAGAAAAATATGATGAGATTATGTCAGTAATGTTGAAATCCCTTCGGGATGACCGAAGAGAGACTTACTCGATTTTCTTACCTATCCACCCCGAGACTGGGAAAGTTATGTATGTGCCGATGAAGGAAGTTAATCCAGATGATGGCACTGTTACTTTCGATGACCATAATGGAAGAGAATGGACACTTCCAGTGACTGGTGGAAATGTAAAATTACAATGGAAGCCGGATTTTGGGGCACGTTGGGCCGCATTAGACGTAGATTTCGAGATGTATGGAAAAGATCATTCAACAAATACGCCAATTTATGATAAAATTTCCCGAATTTTGGGACACCGTCCGCCAGAGCACTTCACTTATGAATTATTCTTAGATGAGAACGGTCAAAAAATATCAAAAACGAGCGGAAATGGTGTCTCTATTGAGCAATGGCTCAAATATGCTAGCAGTGAGTCTTTATCCTATTTCATGTACCAAAAGCCGAAGACAGCAAAGCGCCTTCACTTTGATATAATCCCAAAGATGGTAGACGAGTATCATCAGCAACTAAGGGCTTATCCAGAGCAAGACATTAAAACTAAGCTTAATAATCCTGTTTGGCATATCCATGGTAACGACGTGCCCGCCTCTGGTATGGCTATTTCTTTTTCGATGTTACTTAACCTAGCTTCAGTTGCCGGTGCGGAAGAAAAAGAAACTTTATGGGGGTTCATTAAACGCTATCAATCTGAAGCAACTCCGGAAACACATATCGATTTGGATCAAGCTGTTGGTTTTGCAGTTGCTTTTTACAATGATTTTGTGAAACCAAATAAGGTTTATAGAGAAGCTAGTGAACTTGAAAGAGAGGCAATAGTAGATTTAAGAGATAAATTGAGTAACTATGGGGGCGATCTAGACGCAGAGTCTCTCCAGAGCCTTGTTTTTTCATGTGGTCGAGATAGGTTTGATCCACTGAGGTCATGGTTTCAAGCATTGTATGAGATCTTATTAGGAGCATCTCAAGGCCCTAGGTTTGGTGGGTTTATACTATTATATGGACTTGAGGAGACTATAGACCTTATTGATGCCGCTCTAGCTGGTGAATTTTTATAAAAATTGATACAGAATGAATTTGCTCTAACTATCAAGTTGGAGGAATACATATGTGGAAAATTATAACATTAATTGTTTTTACATTTTGTGCAGCTCAGGCTGGGGCGAGCAATAATGATGAAATAAAGAAAACTATTGAAAATCAAATAGCAGCTTTCAAACTTAATGATTTTGAAACAGCCTTTAGTTTTGCTACTCCATTTCTAAAAGAAAAATTTGGTAGTGCTGAGAACTTTGGCCAAATGGTCCGTAACGGTTACCCTATGGTGTGGCGTCCGGCAAAAGTTATCTTTTTGCAGAGCGAACGCTACCAGCATGGACACGCGCAGGTAGTCCAGATTGTGGATAAGAACGGCAAATCACATTATTTGCGATATTATATGATGGAGTTTGATGGGTCTTGGCACATAGGNGGNGTTGAGTTTTTACGAGCATCAGATTTTAGTGTCTGAAGATATTAAATTTTAACTCTGCTTTTACCCCGATAGGCTCTTGTGCCACCTTTTCCAGCACTTGAACGACCTGAGGTAGCCTGATCTTCAGCAGCATTAATTGCTGATTGTCTTGCCATTGGATCGTCAGAAATAGCCAACTCAACCGCTTCGAGCCGGCGCACTTCATCCCTTAATCGGGCCGCNTCTTCAAACTCTAAGTTTTCAGCAGCCTTAAGCATATCGTTGCGCAGGCCGTCTAATACTGTTTGAAGATTAGAACCTCCTTGTAAATGAGTTTCGACTTTTGCAGTTACTCGAGATTGATCAGTATCTCCTTTATATAACCCAGCAAGTATATCCTCGACATTTTTTTTGACTGTTTCAGGAAAAATTCCATGCTCGAGGTTGTAAGCTGCCTGTTTCTCGCGTCGCCTTTCTGTTTCAGCCATAGCCCGCTCCATAGACCCAGTTATTCGGTCAGCATACATTATGACCCTCCCATCCACATTCCGTGCCGCACGGCCAATTGTTTGAACCAATGATGTTTCAGACCTTAAAAACCCTTCCTTATCTGCATCTAAGATCGCCACTAGGCCACATTCTGGAATATCCAAACCTTCTCGCAAAAGATTTATTCCTACGAGAACATCAAAAGTACCCAGTCGTAGGTCACGAAGTATTTCTATTCTTTCAATAGTATCGATATCGGAATGCATATATCGNACTTTTATGCCTTGTTCATNCAAGTATTCCGTTAGATCCTCTGCCATGCGTTTTGTTAAAGTCGTTACAAGGGTTCTATAACCTGATTGCGATACTTTCCTCACTTCATCAAGTAAATCATCTACCTGCATCTCTACTGGTCTAATCTCTATCTCTGGATCTAATAAACCGGTAGGCCGTATAACTTGTTCGGTGAATACCCCTGATGTTTGCTCNAGCTCCCATTTACCGGGTGTAGCGGANACATAAATNGATTGTGGACGCATNGCATCCCATTCTTCAAATTTTAACGGTCTATTATCCATACATGATGGTAATCTAAAACCATGCTCTGCAAGTGTAGATTTTCGTCTATAATCACCACGATACATTCCGCCAATTTGAGGTATGCTTACGTGGCTTTCGTCAGCAAAAACAATAGCGTTATCGGGAATGAATTCAAATAGTGTGGGCGGGGGTTCTCCTGGGTTTCTTCCTGTTAAATAACGTGAATAGTTCTCTATTCCGTTACAAACTCCTGTTGCCTCAAGCATTTCTATATCGAAATTTGTTCTCTGTTCTAACCGTTGTGCTTCTAATAATTTCCCATCNGCCACAAGCTGATCTAATCGGTGTTTTAATTCCTTTTTAATGTTAATTATAGCCTGCTTTATTGTAGGTTTTGGCGTTACATAATGAGAATTTGCATAGATTCGAATTTTATCAAATTGATTTGTTTTTTGGCCTGTTAGAGGATCAAATTCAGTTATATTCTCTAAATCATCCCCAAAAAAGGATAATCTCCACGCTCGATCTTCTAGATGGGCGGGAAATATCTCAAGTACATCACCTCGGACCCGAAAAGCCCCTCTCTGAAAAGCCTGATCATTACGGCGATATTGTTGAGCAACNAGATTAGCAATTACCTCTCGCTGGTTGTACAATTCACCGGCAACCAGTTCCTGTGTCATTGCACCGTAGGTTTCGACTGAACCAATGCCATAAATGCAACTTACTGATGCAACTATAATAACGTCGTCTCTCTCAAGTAAAGCTCGTGTTGCAGAGTGCCTCATACGATCAATTTGTTCATTGATCTGACTTTCTTTCTCAATATAGGTGTCGGATCGTGGAACATACGCTTCCGGCTGATAATAATCGTAATAGCTGACAAAATATTCTACNGCATTGTCTGGAAAAAACCCTTTAAATTCACCATAAAGCTGTGCTGCCAAGGTTTTGTTTGGTGCAAGAATTATAGCTGGCTTTTGCGTTTCCTCTATGATTTTAGCCATAGTAAAGGTTTTACCTGTGCCAGTTGCNCCCAATAGAACTTGGTTTTTTTCCCCGCCTGAAATTCCTTTTGTTAATTCCAAGATAGCAGTCGGTTGGTCTCCAGCAGGATGAAACTCTGTATCAAGTACAAATCTTTTACCGCCCTCTAATTTTGGTCGAGTTTCTAAATTAGCCTCTGTAATCATGTTACTATTTGTCATCCCCGGTGCATCTCTCTTTTTTATGGACCAAGCTATTTAACAATTTTATTAGTATTTATAATGATGCTATTTGTTNCTTGCTCACTAAACNTAAATAGAGCATATACTTTCTATTGAAAGAGGTTTTTAAAATGACGGTTAGAATATTTAGACCNGCAAAAACAGCNATGTCCTCAGGTGTAGCGAATACTAAATTATGGGTTTTAGAGTATTCGCCANCNGCGGCTCGCGAGGTTGACCCANTAATGGGCTGGACTTCATCAGGTGATATGCAATCACAGATTAGATTGAACTTTGCCTCAAAAGAGGCAGCCGTAGAATATGCNAAGTCTAAAGGTTTACATTTTATTATTTCAGAACCACAAAAGCGGCGCCCAAATATTCGTAAAAGAGGCTACGGTGAAAACTTTGCAACAGATAGAAGAAGTGTATGGACGCATTAGAACCAACCTTTTGGTCTAGATCACTATTTACGGCCAAATAAGCGCTCCACATCACTAAGTTTTAATGAAATATGGGTTGGCCTGCCATGATTACATTGCCCAGAATTAGGCGTATTTTCCATGTCTCTTAACAAGTGATTCATTTCTTCTAACCGCAACCTACGGCCTGAGCGAATGGATCCATGACAAGCTATTTTAGATAGAACGGCATCTATTTTGTGCTCTAAGGTTTCGGAGTTTCCAAGATCTTGAAGTTCATCAAGAATATCATTAATCAAATTTCGTATATTCTCAGAACTCAGGATTGCTGGGATTTCTTGAACTGCAATAGAGTTTATTCCGAACTGATCTATTTTTAACCCTAAATGACTTAGTTTTTTCTTGTGCTCTAAAAGTATAAGAATTTCTGGTTCCGATAATTCAAAAATTTCTGGAACTAGAAGTGCTTGCACTTCAATCTGGTTATTTTTGATTTGAGTTTTTAATTTTTCGTATACTAACCGTTCATGTGCCGCGTGCTGATCTATTATTATGAGACCATCAGTGTTGTGAGAGATAATATAGTTCTCGCCAAAATGTGCAATCGGTGCGCCTAACGGAAAATTTTCAAACTCTTGTAAGTATTTGGTAGTGTGATTATCATTTTCGAGGTTGCGAGTGGAAGGTTCACATATCTCTTTAAAATCTGGTCCAATATTTTTCAGCCTAGAAAACGTATTGCGACTGTAATTTGAGACAGACGGGCTGTTATCAACCGTTTCTATCAAATCAATGGGCATTTTGTTGGGATTTTCTTGTCGCATAGCACCGAATGCAGCCGTAGAAAGCGTGCTTGATGATCTATGCCCGGCCTCTGCTATCAACTTTCTAATCCCTGTTATTATTAAACTACGCACAGATTGGGGATCTCGAAAACGTATTTCTGCTTTTCCTGGATGAACGTTGACGTCCACAAAATCGGATTTACAGTAAATATATATAACTGCTGCTGGATGCCTATCACGCGGCATAAAATCAGCATACGCCGCGCGTAATGCACCAATTAATTGTTTATCTCTTACCTGACGGCCATTTACAAAGAAATACTGCATCGCATTAGATGCACGAGCATAAGTTGGTAAACACACATAACCAGTTAAACTTATTTCATCCCGACTTATATTCAGAGTCAGTGAGTTTTCTGAGAACTCTTGCCCTAAAACTCTCGAAAGACGGTTTTTTATTGAATTTAGAGAATTGTTCTCTTCTTTATGTACCTCAAGAAGCTTCCTTCTTTTTTCTGATGTTTTGTCGATTAACGTAAAGCCGACATTAGGAGCGGCGATGGATAAGCCTTTCACGGTATCACTGATTGCTTTTAGTTCAGATTTATTTGAACGAAGAAACTTCAATCTGGCGGGAGTAGCATANAATAAGTCTCTCAATTCAATTGTTGTTCCCAAAGTCCGCGCTGCTGGTTTGGTGCGGAAAACATTCCCGCCACTTACTTTTATTTCATATGCCCCGTGGTTAAACTTGCGAGAAATTATTGTCAGGCGGCCGACTGCGCCCAAAGATGGTAATGCTTCTCCCCGGAAGCCTAAAGTATTTATATCTAACAAATTATCGTTTTTTAATTTTGATGTTGCATGTCTTTTGAGTGCCATTGGTAAATCTGTATCGGACATGCCGACACCATCATCTATCACTCTGATTAGAGTTTTACCCCCNTCTGCCACTTCGACGGTTATATCTAGAGAACCAGCATCGATTGAATTTTCTATCAACTCTTTTACAGCCGAGGCAGGCCGTTCGACAACNTCTCCTGCTGCAATTTTATTTATTACAGTTTCATCTAATTGCCTAATTTCGTTNTTTTGGCTTATTTTGTGGTCAATTTTGTTCATACCACAACTGATAGCATGCGTATATCCGATTCTACCAAAGAAAAATGAAGGGATTACTCTGCTAACGAGATACGAACTGTGATGTAAATTTACCGGCCATGCGTCCGGTCGCCATACATGTTGTCAAAAGGTAACCTCCGGTAGGAGCATCCCAATCAAGCATTTCACCAGCACAGAATACACCAGGGTGGCTTCTTAGCATAAAACTTTCGTCTATGGAGCCTAGTTTGATCCCACCAGTGGTAGAAATTGCGGNTTGCATTGGACCAGTTCCATTTAAAGGAATTCTGAGAGACTTTATATTTTTGGCAAGCAGAGTTGGGTCACCAAATGCGTCCATAGCAAACTCTCTTAATATAGCCTGCTTTATAGGCTCAAGTTTTAGACGCTTTCTTAGGATATTTGAGTAACTTGCCTTACCTCTAGGTAAAGTTAAAAGTCTAGAGATTTTTTCGAGACTCCAGTCGGGTAGTAAATCAAGCTTTAACTCTAAANCCTTTCTTAATGCTGAAGATAGTGGGTAGATGCCACCACCTTCTATTCCTTCTTTAGAGATCATTATTTCACCTCGTGATGATTGATGACCTGCATCTAGTTTTATTGATTTTATGGGTTCTCCAAAATACTTGGACATTTTCAAAGACCAGCTTACTAAAAAGCTACAGTTTGAGGGTTGAAAACTTTCTATATCGTCAGAATTGAAAAGTGATTGCCAATCACCAGTGGAACCTAGTTTGGGCCAGCTTGCTCCGCCCAAAGCCAAAATAATTCCGTCAGCAGTTTCATTTACAATGCCTTCAGGCGTTTGGAAGGTAGCGGTTGTATCGGATATGCCTATTAGCTTCCACCTAGTTTTAAGTAAAACACCTAAGTCAACGAGTTGATTTATCCATTTTCGTAATAATGGCGATGCTTTCATCGATTTTGGGAAAACACGTCCAGTTGAACCAGTGAAGGTTTCTATTCCCAAGGAATTTACCCATTTGATTACTTCATTTGGTCCAAATTCATCTAATGCTTTGCCAATCAATTTGTTATCTTGGATGATACGGTCCTTAAACCTCAAGGTGTCTTCATTCATTGTTAAGTTTAGGCCAGACTTCCCAGCCATCAGAAACTTTCTACCTAAGGTTGGCATGGAATCAATAACAGTAATCTTTAAACCGTTCCGAATGGCCACATCTGCAGCCATCAGTCCAGCCGGGCCGCCCCCTATAACTAGTATCTTCTTGTTTTTCATTGCTTGAGTTTATATTTAATAGTGAAAAGTGTTGTTAGATATTCCGAGAAAAGTCGTGGTAAAAAATGTCTATTCTGATTAGCAATAGAAATAAAGAACTCTAGTGTTCTCTTATGATTATTTGTGAATTTTGTAACCGGCCTATCCCTGTCAATGCACCCCAAAGCGTGCATCACTTAATTCCACGCTCAAAAGGAGGCAAAAACGGCCCCACTGTGATCCTTCATCATTTATGCCACAAAGAAATTCATATTACTTTGTCTGAGGCTGAGCTTGCGCGAACGTATAATAATTTAAAGGCGTTGAGAGAACACCCACGGCTTTCAAAATTCATCTCATGGGTAAAAAAAAGACCACCAGAATTTTTGTCCAGATCGCGTGGACGAA
>NYSJ01000084.1 GCA_002682975.1 Paracoccaceae bacterium | reverse complement strand
TAGTGCCGCAGTGGTTCTCAATTGTGATTAATGCACTCACAACTGCATCTTCGCGCCATCTTTGCCCAATTATCTGAATTCCAATTGGGGTGGCACCAGTTTCAGTATACGAAATGTGGGTTGGAACAATCCCAGCTGGGTGACCAATAAAGTTAACTGAATACGACCAGAGTGCCGCACCCAATACCTCAGTTACACCTGCTGCTCCCTCAGCATCTCGATCTGGATAAAAAAAGGTGGTTGGTATTAGATTTGAAATAATTAGAGGATATTCATCCATAAAAAGTGCCCATTCTCGAGCATACCGTGTTCTGTTAGCCATCGCAGTTAAAAGCTTTCTTCCTTCATAAGGTTCAAATTGACGAAAATATTCATCAAAAATCATTTGTATCTTTTTTGAACCATATTTTCGGATATCGTCTCCCAAAAGGCCGTATACTTCACCCAGCAGTGCACTATAGCCATCTTTTGCGGTTTCCTCTAAGAGCGGCGGAGTCACTTCATGTACCTCAAAGCCCACATTGCTCAGAGCATCAGCTGCTATCTTCAAACCTTTCAGAACTTCTGAATCCGTTTTGAACCCTGGAGTATCACAACAAAGAGCTACTTTTCGTGAGTTTCTTGATAACTTAGAATTATCCCAAGGCATAGGGANATGNAAGGGATCCCTTAGATCGGACTTTATTATTTCTGGCATGGCCAACTGAAGATCATGTGCACTTCTAGTAATCAGACCTTGTACNGACATTGACTGAGCAAGGATGCCTCGCTCATTAGTCTGACTTGAGTTCCATGCGGGAACTCTGCCTAGGCCNGGTTTGAGTGTAACTGCTCCAGTTGCAACAGATGGAAAGCGTAGTGAGCCTCCTATATCATTTCCATGAGCCAACGCGCACATTCCGGACATTACTGCGGCACTAGCGCCGCCCGATGAGCCGCCTGGCGACAAGTGCTTCCCCCACGGATTATGTGTTCGACCATATAATGGATTTTCCGTATCAGCCCTAAAAGAAAATTCTGGAGTATTTGTTCTGCCTACAAATATTGCTCCGGCATTTATGAGATGATCGACAATTGGTGCATTTTTACTGGCTATTANATTTTTTAATGCCGATACACCGTTGCTTGTTGCATATCCTTTTTGATCCACATTTATTTTAACAGTGACTGGAACTCCAAATANTCTTCCTTTTGGATCCCCTGATTTGGCATTACTGTCAAGGTTTTCGGCACGTTTTATGGCCTCTTTGGACATATCATCGACAATGGCATTGAGTTCAGGATTTACTGTTTTTATATGTTCCAGATATGCAAATGTTATTTCTGTTGCACTCAAATCGTTATTTTTTGTTTTTTTAACAAGCTCAGTGGCAGAGAGAGCCCATATAGGTTTATCCGACATATTTCACACCTTAGTTAAAAAATAGCGTAAACAAAACATNTCCAAGATCAATTACGTTTTGCTTTTAACGGTGAGCTGTCTGCACTATTTTGCGTAACCAATTGTCATTAGAGCTTCTTTGATTTCNTCTAAAATAACTGGATCGTCTATAGTGGCAGGNAGTTTGAATTCTTCATTGTCGGCAATTTTAACCATGGTNCCGCGTAAGATTTTTCCAGATCTTGTTTTGGGTAACCGATCTACAACAANCNCATTTTTAAATGATGCCACTGGACCAATTTGCGAACGTACCATTTCCACGCACTCAGTTTCTATGACTANATGTTNTCGCTCAACACCAGATGTGAGACATANGAANCCNATGGGCAATTGCCCNTTCAANTNATCAGATACTCCAATTACTGCACATTCTGCNACATCAGGGTGATTTGCTAGAACTTCTTCTATTGCNCCCGTTGATAGTCGATGACCGGCCACGTTTATCACATCGTCGGTTCTNGCCATTATGTAAATATAGCCATCATCATCAATCGTNCCCGCATCACCTGTTTCATAATACCCAGGGAATGTATTTAAATATGATGACTTGAACCTTTCTGCCGCATTCCAAAGAGTTGGAAGGGTACCTGGAGGTAGGGGTAACTTAATTGCAATTGAACCGAGTTCTCCAGCTGGGAGCTCTCTCCCAGTGCGGTCTAACACTTTGATNTCAAAGCCAGGCATTGGCACTGTTGGGCTTCCAATTTTTATTGGAAGTTTCTCTATTCCTATTGGGTTTCCAGCAATCACATAACCTGTTTCCGTTTGCCACCAATGGTCAATAATTGGCACCTGGAGCAAGTTTTCTGCCCATTTAACGGTATCTGGGTCAGCTCTTTCTCCAGCTAAAAATAAGGCGCGTAAATTTCTGAGGTCATATTTTTGTTTGAGTTCCCCTTTGGGGTCCATTCTCTTGATGGCTCTAAATGCTGTTGGTGCGGTAAAGAAATTACTGACTTTGTGCTCGCTTATCACACGCCAAAACGTTCCCGCGTCTGGTGTTCCAACAGGCTTCCCTTCAAACACTAAAGTGGTATTCCCGTGTATAAGTGGTGCGTAGCAAATGTAGCTGTGACCAACTATCCATCCTATATCAGATGCCGCCCAAAACACCTCTCCCGGGTCTACATCATAAAAATTTTTCATAGTCCAGTTGAGAGCGACCAAATGACCAGCGGTTGGTCTTACTACCCCTTTTGGAGCTCCGGTTGTCCCGGAAGTATAAAGAATATATGCCGGATGACTACCTTCAACTGATACGCATGGAGCTTTTTCTACCTTATTTTGAATATGCTCCCAGTCGTAATCGCGCCCATTAACTAATTTTGCTTTACATTGTGGCCTTTGAAAAATAATGACAGTTTTTGGTTTATAATTTGCTAATTCAATAGCACTGTCGATTAGTGGTTTATATTCAACAATCCTATTGGGTTCTAAACCACATGACGCAGCTATTATGGCTTTTGGTTTGGCATCATCAATTCTTACGGCCAGTTCATTGGAAGCAAATCCACCAAANACTACTGAATGTATTGCGCCAATTCTTGCACAAGCCAACATAGATATTATTCCCTCAGGAATCATAGGCATATAAATTATAACTCGGTCACCTTTTAAAATCCCTTTACTACTTAAGGCTCCGGCAAGGCTTGCAACTTTTTCTAATAACTCTGCGAAGGTTATTGAATACTTTGTATCAGTCATTGGACTGTCGTAAATAATTGCTTTTTGGTCTGCTCGACCGTTAAAAACATGCCTGTCGACGGCATTGTAACAAGTATTTACCATGCTATCACTAAACCATTCGTACAATGGTGCTCTATCTGCAAATAGTGCTTTTGATGGTTTCTTATCCCAGTCGATAGCCTCTGCGGCGTTCATCCAAAAGGCTTCTGGATCCTTTTTCCAGCTATTATAAATTTCTTTGTAGCCCATCGACCTTACCCTTCAAAACAAAAACACTATTTTGCATAATGCGTTAAATTCTGATTTCAGCAAGGGCGGAAAAAAAGTTTTTAAATTATTTGTTGTATCTCAATTATTGAGGGTTATGAATGTTACAATTCTTGATTGTAAAAAGCTATTTGGAAATATTCTTTAATTATTTATATGACTTCGGACGACGCAGAAATTTACGCATTAAAAGCTGCGAATTGGCTTCTCTCAAATCAAGAGCTTCTGGATCTTTTTATGGGCTCAACTGGAGTATCAGAGAATACTATCAAAAGTGATATTCAAAACACAGTATTTTTGGTGGCCGTATTAGATTTTTTGTTACTTGATGATAAGTGGGTTATAGAAGCCTGCGATGCTATGGAATTACAACCTGAGTTGATGCAAACTGCAAGACTAACCTTGCCAGGGGGCGATCAGGTAAACTGGACTTGAAATTTAATGGATTTTGACGCTATTTTATTTGATAAAGACGGCACTCTTTTTGATTTTCATGGTACCTGGAGCTCATGGACATTAGATATAATTGACTACCTCTGCCGAAATGAAGCGTCAAAAAAAGAACTAGTGGCTGGGGCACTAGGGTATGATTTAAAAAATCAGAACTTTTTAAAATCGAGTTTGTTAATCGCCGGGACAGCTGAACAGGCCGCGGATAAGATTGCGACTTTTATAAATGATATCAGCAAGCAGGAAATTGAGAATTTTTTATTGAGTTCAGCAAAAACTGTGAAACTAATGGAGGTTATTCCATTAGACAAGTTTCTGAAGAATTTACAATCTAAGGGTGTGAGGATAGGCCTTGTAACAAATGATTTCGAGGCTTTAGCGCATTTACATTTGAAAGCAGCTGGTATTCACAAATATTTTGATTTTATTGCTGGTTACGACAGTGGTTTTGGAATTAAGCCGGACCCCGGGCCGCTTCTGGCATTTGCAGAGCAGTTTTCGATCTTACCAGACCGGGTTGCTATGGTTGGAGACAGTACTCACGATTTATTTGCTGCAGAAAAAGCGGGGATGTATAAAATTGGAGTACTTACAGGCTTAGCCTCATATTCTGATCTCGCTCCATATTCTGATTTGGTTCTTGATAACATAGGGAAGATAGAAGAACTCCTAAATTAATTATGTTTTAATACGACTCAGATTGTCGCAAAAGAACGGGACATAATTGTTTAACCTCTATGTTTTGGGAACAAAACTTAAGAGCATACACATGAATTCTATTAAATCTCGGGGAAAAAGAGGTGGTGGGAGAGCTGGCAATGCTGGTAGACGAGGAACCTCATCCATTCTTCAAATGCCCTGGAAACTCACAACAAATATAGACAAGCCTACTGAGCCTTTGAATGAGGAGGGTGTGACAGCCATCCATCTCGGTGCAATGGAAATACTAGAAGATATTGGGTTGGAAATTCTTAATGTTGAAGCCAGAGACATTTTGGAAAAAGCGGGCTGTATCGTAGTTGGAGAAAACGTAAAATTTGATCGCGAATTTATTATGGAGATGATAAATAAAGCGCCCTCTGAATTTGATATCACTCCAAGAAATCCAGAGAAAAAAATCACTTTTGGTGGAAAAAAAATATTGTTTGGGAATGTCTCTTCACCACCGAATTATTGGGATACAAAAATACGTAGAAAAGTGCCGGGAACCAGAGAAACGTGCAAAAATTTACTTAAGTTGAGCCAGTATTTTAATTGTATTCACTTTGTTGGAGGTTACCCGGTAGAGCCAGTTGATCTTCATCCCAGCACCCGTCATCTTGACGTCCTCTATGATAAATTAACTATTACCGATAAAGCCGCTCACGCCTACAGTTTAGGCAAAGAGAGGGTGGAAGATGTTATTGAAATGGTGCGAATTGCCGGTGGATGGACGGACGAAGAGTTCGATAGTGGTCCAAAAATGTATACAAATATTAATTCGACATCTCCGTTAAAGCATGATGAACCCATGCTTGATGGATGGATGAGATTAGCCAGACGAAATCAAGGCTTGATCGTAACACCATTTACGTTAGCGGGTGCAATGGCGCCAGTGACTATGGCCGGTGCAGTTGCGCAGTCAATTGCTGAGGGCTTAAGTGCGATCGCCCTCGCGCAGTATATTAAGCCAGGCGTTGGATGCGCAATAGGCACTTTTACTTCTAATGTTGATATGAAGTCTGGCGCCCCAGCATTTGGGACGCCTGAGTATATTCGAGCAACCCAAATGACGGGTCAATTAGCCCGTTTCTATGGTCTTCCATTAAGGTCCTCTGGAGTATGCGCTGCAAACGTGCCTGATGGGCAATCTATTTGGGAAACGTCTAATAGCCTATGGGCAGCGGTACAGTCAGGATCGAATATTATTTACCATGCTGCTGGCTGGTTAGAGGGTGGTCTTATCGCCAGCCCCGAAAAATTTATAATGGATTGTGAAATTATACAACAAATCCAAAGGTATATGGATCCGGAAATATTCTCCACAGATACTGACAGCATTGCAATATCAGCTATTAAAGAAGTTGGCAGTACCGGACATTTCTTTGGGGTTGAACATACTCAGAGTCGTTATGAAAGTGCCTTTTATCAACCATTTTTATCTGACTGGAAAAACTATGAGGCATGGGAAGCAGCTGGCGCTGTATGGACGCCTGAACGTGCTTATAAAATATATGAACAAATACTTAATGAATTCTCAGAACCAGTAATTGACCAAGGAATTGATGAGGAATTAAAGGAATTTGTTGAGTGTCGAAAAACTGAGGGTGGAGCCCCTACTGATTTTTGATATTTGTGTAAATATTTTTGATTTTAGAATTCTTTTTCTGGTGTTTATGTCAGATAATGGCTAACTACCGCCATAATATTACTTAAATGGACCTTTTTTATGGGAAGAGATGTAATAATAGCGCCATCTATACTCGCTGCAGACTTTGCAAATTTTGAAAAGGAAATTAAGGCGGTTGAGGAGCAGGGCGCTGATTGGATTCATGTTGATGTCATGGATGGGCATTTCGTGCCAAATTTAACATTTGGCCCGGCCTTATGCAAAGCTATTCGTCCGCATGTTAAGACGGTGATGGATGTACATCTTATGATCAGCCCGGTTGAGTCATATATACCTGCATATGTGGACGCGGGTGCAGATATTATTACCGCTCATTATGAGGCAACACCCCACCCGCATCGTGCAATGCAAGCAATTCGAGCGGCCGGTTGCAAAGCTGGTATTGCATTGAACCCAGGTACTCCAGCTGAAAGTGTAGAATATCTGTTAGATTCTATTGACCTTGTTTGTGTCATGACTGTGAATCCTGGATTTGGCGGTCAAAGTTTTATTAGATCTCAAGTGGATAAAATAAAAAAATTGAAATCTATGATTGGTTCGCGAAAAATTTTTTTAGAAATTGATGGAGGAATAGACACCAAAACTGCATCGCTGGTTGTAGATGCAGGTGCAAATGTTTTGGTAGCAGGTTCAGCGGTATTTAAAGGAGGCTCCGTTGATAACACATCTATTTATGGAGAAAATATACTAGCAATCCGGAACTCAATTGCCTAATTATACCATTTTTTTATAAACTATCTTGAGTGTTTTTTCCTTTCAACAGCTGCATTGCAGCCAATGTGCCACCTGCCTGATGGGGAATATTTGTCTTACCAAGCGCCATCTCAATTCCTCCGAGTGTCGCTACTAGCATTAGGTCATTAAAATCTCCCAAATGACCTATCCGGAAAACCTTCTTCGATAATTTGGATAACCCGTTTCCCAGTGACATATTATAATTTTGCAAGACTACTTCTCTAAGTTTGTCGGCGTCGTAACCATCCGGCAGCAACACTGCGGTAAGGGTATTAGAGTGGTCTTTATTTTCAAGGCACAGAACCTCCAAACCCCATGCCTGAACTGCTAATCTGGTTGCTTCCCCATGTATTTTGTGTCTTTTAAAAACCTCTTCAATACCTTCATCAAAAAGCATATCCAATGCTTCACTCAGTCCAAAAAATAGATTTGTGGCTGGCGTGTAAGGAAAGGCGCCGGTCTTGTTTGAAGCAATATAGTCATCCCAGGCCCAATATGATTTGGGAAGGTTTGAGCTTTTGGAAAACTCAAGTGCTTTTTCTGATACTGCATTAAATGAAAGCCCTGGTGGTAACATAAGACCTTTCTGTGAGCCAGCTACCGTAACATCGACACCCCACGCGTCATGACAGAAGTTTGAAGAGGCCAAGGATGAAATAGTATCGACCATGAGTAATGCCCCATGATTTGCTTGATCTATAGCCTCACGCACCTCTTTTATATTTGACATACAACCAGTAGACGTTTCGTTGTGAACAACGCAGACTGCTTTTATTTGGTTTGAATTATCGCTTAACAGACGATCCTTAATTTTGTCTGCGACTGCGCCTCGACGCCAGTCTGTAGGAATGAGTTCAGTAACGATGCCTAAACGATTTGCTAGTTTACACCATAGGCTCGCAAAATGCCCAGTTTCTACCATTAGTACGGTGTCTCCTGTTGACATTGTGTTTGTCAGAGCTGCTTCCCAAGCACCTGTACCTGATGCTGGGTAAATAATTACATGAGAGTCTGTTTTGAAAATCTTCTTCATACCCAAAAGGCATTTTTTTGAGAGATCAAAAAAGTCTTGGCCCCTATGATCGATAGTCGGGAAATCCATTGCACGCAGAATTCTGTCTGGTACATTAGAAGGGCCAGGAATTTGCAGGAAATGTTTGCCTGGTAGGTGTTTTCTTGGCATTTTATCGCGCTTCTTTATTGCTATTTTGATGTCGAGCTATTCTAGCCTTACACCATATTGTGAATTGAACTAATGAAGCTATGATACTTATCAACGCAAGATAAGGGAAGGTTTTTAAGCTCTAATGGGGTCAGATTTTTCAGTTTTAAAAAGGTCAATTGAAGGAGAATTTTTAGAAAGTACTTTTGACCTTGGACGATATGCTACTGACGCATCAATTTATCAATTGATGCCCAAAGCGGTAGTTGTTCCCAAAACAGTAAACGACGCGCGAGAAGTTATCTACTTTGCTCAAAAAAATGGATTTTCAGTTTTAGCCCGTGGTGGTGGTACCTCCCAAAACGGGCAAACCGTAAACAGGTCCATTGTTATTGATAACAGTAAATATTTGAAAAAAGTCCTAGAGTTTGATCCTATTTCTAGAAAATGTGTTGTCGAACCGGGTATAGTTCTCGATGAATTAAATCGGTTCCTCAAGCCACACGGATTATTTTTCCCAGTAGACGTATCTACGTCAAGCAGGGCAACAATTGGTGGCATGGCAGGTAATAATTCTGCTGGTGGTCGATCAATTCGGTATGGGATAATGCGTGATAACGTAAATTCAATTGACGTAATAATGGCTAACTCCGAACTTGCACGCTTTGGAATGATGCCTGAGCAGATTTTTGGCCTCGATGAAGTACTGCCTGAGCTTTTGAGCTTGGGTGTAAATAATCGTACTGAAATTGAGAGAAGGTTTCCTAAAGTCCTCAGAAGGGTAGGTGGATATAATTTAGATGCTCTTATCGAAGGAACACTTTCTAGGCGCCCAGGCAGTAATGCAGCTACCTCTGATATCAATTTAGCACACTTGATTGTGGGTTCGGAAGGTACGCTTAATTATTCAAGCGCGATTGAACTTAAACTTTCTCCCTTGCCACCAGCAAAAATTATGGCTTTGTGTCACTTCAGCAGCTTCTATTCAGCCATGGAATCCGCGCAGCACATAGTTGGTTTAAATCCCATGACAGTCGAATTAATTGATGAGACCATGGTTTCACTAGCGCGCACAATACCATTATTTAAAAGCACCGTTGAGGATTATGTAAAGGGTAATCCGGCAGCAATACTGGTTGTTGAATTCTCTGAGGAGACCTGGGCGGGAAATTTATCAAAAGTGGATCAACTCAAAGAAATAATGGTTTCTATATTTTTCGGAAATAAGTCCGAAAATCCAAAAAAATCTGAAATAGATCGAGGCATAGTAGTCATCGAGCCATTAGAAGAACAAAATCGGATTTCTGAGATGAGGAAATCTGGTTTAAATATCATGATGTCGATGAAATCAGATGCCAAACCAGTATCCTTCGTTGAAGATTGCGCAGTACCGTTGCCGCACTTAGCAGATTATACACAAGGCCTAACTGATATATTTAAGAAATACGGCACACATGGGACTTGGTATGCCCATGCATCGGTAGGTTGCCTACATGTTAGGCCAGTTCTTAACATGAAGAACGGTTCTGATGTGACAAAAATGCGGGCGATAGCTTTAGAAGCATTTGAATTGGTGAAGAAGTTTTCTGGTTCCCATTCTGGTGAGCACGGAGATGGAATTTCAAGATCTGAGTTCAACCCGGTGATGTTTGGTGAAAAATTAAATACTGCTTTTATAAAATTGAAAAAAATCCTGGACCCAAGTGATTTATTTAATCCTGGTAAAATAGTTAATGCCCCTAAGATGGATGCACGTGATTTGTTTCGTTATGCTCCTGGATATAAAGCATCTGATTTTCCTACTACATTGGACTGGAAAGGATGGCCTGGTGCTGCGGGTGGGCTCCAGGGAGCCGTTGAAATGTGCAATAACAACGGTGCTTGTCGTAAATTAGTTGGAGGTGTTATGTGTCCCTCATTTCGAATTACCAGGGATGAGAAGGATAGCACAAGAGGAAGAGCGAACATACTTAGACTAGCTATGTCGGGACAGCTTGGCCCTGATGCCATGATCAGTGATAAGATGAAAGAAAGTCTAAAACTCTGTGTTTCCTGTAAGGCTTGTAAGCGAGAGTGCCCAACTGGTGTGAATGTCTCTTCGATGAAGATTGAAATCAATGCTCTGTGGGCTGCGAAGCACTCACTTTCCTTACATGACCGGCTAATTGCTTATTTACCAAATTATGCATCGGTAGTAGCTAAAGTGCCTTGGGTTATGAATTTACGTGACAGAATACCAGGTCTTCCCTTTATAAGCGAGAAAATAACAGGATTTTCATCGAAAAGAAGATTGCCAATATGGCGAAGTGACTATTTTAAAAGTTCAGAAATAAACAGTGAACCAAAAGGGAAATTACCAGTAATCTTATTTGGTGATACTTTTAACAGATATTTTGAGCCAGAAAATTTAAGAAGTGCAGTAAATGTGCTAAAGGCGGCCGGTTATACGCCATTTTCTCCAATACCGAAAAGCAACAAAAAAAGTGAGATCTGTTGCGGCAAAACTCATTTATCTGTTGGAAATGTAGATTCAGCTAGAGTGAATGCAAAGCAATTAGTCGAAACATACTTACCGTATGCATCTGCAGGAATACCAATAGTTGGACTAGAGCCTTCCTGTTTATTTACGATTAAGGATGAAATCCCAATGTTATTAAAGTCAGAGGATGCAGATCTTGTTGCAAAGCATGTAATGACTTTTGAAGAACTCTTAATGGCGAATGTGAATGAGATTAGATTTAAGCCCAGAAAAGCTAAAGCTTTGCTACACGGTCACTGTCATCAAAAGGCTTTTGATGCAATGGGTCCCGTTGAACAGATACTATCATACGTAGATGGTCTTGAAGTAGAGCCCATCGTAACAAGCTGCTGTGGAATGGCTGGAGATTTTGGGTATGCGGCAGATACCTTTGAGTATTCTGTTCAGATGGCAGAACTAAATCTTCTTCCAACTGTTCGAAAGGCTGAACGGGATACTTTAATTATCGCAGATGGAACTTCATGCCGCAGTCAAATTTTTGATGGGTCTGGAAGACAAGCAATTCATGTAGCAAGATTTCTTGAACAGCAGTTGTTAAAAGGTGAAAATTAAAAAAGGCCGACGGCAATTAACCTTATTCCCATTATGCAGAAAGCTATCAGTAAGGCTTTTTCAAACCAATTCTGCGTAATACGTTTTCTAAGACTTTCACCAAAGTAGAAGCCCAGTAATACAAATAATAACCCAAAAATTGATTGAGTGATGATCTGGAGAGTTAATACCTTACCAATATATAATCCAATTGCGAATGGAGCGGCCCCAACTAAAAATAAAAAGCCTGAGGCTGAAATGAATCTTTCTTTATCTAGGCCTCTTGCAATTAAATACATAGCTACGGGGGGAGACCATATTGAACTTAACCCTCCCAAGATACCCGAGATCATTCCAAAAATTATTTGTAAAAACTTTCCATTTTTGATTTTTAATTTGAGACCGACCAGGCCATTCAAGGCATATACTACCATCGCTGTACCAATAGAAATAGTCAGCAATTCTGTAGGATAAGATGCCATAAATAGTGAAGTAATAAATATACTTATTAATATAGTCATGCCCATGGGCCAATAGTTTTGAAAAGACTCCATTCTATGATTTGATCTAAAGAACTGTGAAAGGTTAGTAATTAGGATAGGGAGTACCAGAAGAGCAATTGCGTGAGTTGGCTCTAAAATTAGTGTAAGTAAAGCCATAGCAGCCGCTGGTAATCCAATACCCAAGAATCCTTTAACAATTCCCGATAAAAAAAATGTAGCTAACATAAATGTTAAAATACTTGGATTATTAGATGGGAAAAAGTGCTCAAATAAGTTTGGTTCCAAATTTATCTCCAATTAGCGCATGATTAATTATTTATTCTGCTCTTATATTTTGGCTTGGGGATAAATCAGATTGTATAATTTCAAGCGCTGGATCTTTCCAGATGGACCTTTGGGAAGATCATTCATTATATGTATTTTGTCAGGGGCCTTGAATTTTCCAATGCTACTTATGCAGTGCTCTAAGAGATGTTCTAAGTTAAGTTTTATACTTTGCCTCGGGATAATACACGCCTCTACTCGTTCGCCATAATTTGCACATGGAACTGCAAAAGCGGCGGCCTCAAGAACACTGTCGTGATCGAGCAAGGCTTCATCAACTTCTCTAGGAGCAATGTTTTCACCACCTTTTATAATCAGTTCTTTTATACGACCGGTTACGTAAATATAACCATCCTCGTCCATGTAGCCCAAGTCACCAGTTTTGAGCCAGCCTTCTTTTGTTATTGTTTTAGCAGTTTCATCTGGCTGCTTGAAATACCCCTTCATTACATTATTACCTTTGACTAAAATTTCTCCTATGATGCCAGGTGACACTTCATCACTTAACTCGTTTCCAATCATCAGTTTATTACCGAATGCTTTTCCGGGTGAGCCTATTTTTCTTACTTTTGGAGGCAGGGGATTAGTTGAAATTTGTGATCCGGTTTCTGTTAAACCCATTGTCTCTATTATTGGTATTTTAAAGCGTTCCTCAAATTTACGGTGTATCTCGGGTGAGAGTGGTGCGGAGGCAGACCTTGCAAAGCGCAAAAAAGGAATTTTTGCCGGCATAGATTTATTGTTCAGAATGTAAGAATACTGGGTTGGTACTGCCGAAAACCACGTACATTTGTGGGTTTCTATTAGCGTCCAAAACGCATTAACAGAAAAACGGTCAGGTAGTACTAGAGTACTCGCTGAAGCAAGTGTACCCATTACTGTTACACAGAGTCCATTAATATGATAAATTGGAAGAACGCATAGCGCTGTATCTTTATGATCTACTTCATGGCCGGATGAAATATAGCGGCCTGCAGCAAGTAAATTTGAGTGACTGAGCATAACACCCTTAGGGTTACCAGTCGTGCCTGATGTATACATTATTACTGCAATCTCTTCCGCAGATACATTTCCTTTTTCTACAAACGTTTCATTAGGAGCTTCTTTTCCCCAGATTGGGCCCAGCTGAGAATCCAACTTTATAATTTCTATCTCTTTTTTAAAGTCAGATAGAGCCTCAGAAATCAGTTTTTCGCAATCATCGGCCGTAAATATTAAAGCTGTTTCTGAATGATCAAGTGTGTAAGCAATAATTTTAGATCCAGCTACTAAATTTAATGGAAGAGCTATATGGCCGGCATAGATTATTCCAAGTATGGTCAAACAAGAACTTATACCATTATTGGCAGCAACTGCTATTTTTGACCCTGGTGCCAGGCCTCTAGCATTCAAATGAAATGCTATTGATCGTATTTTGTTTCTTGCTGATGCGTACGATACCTTTGATCCAGTCTCAGGAGATACTAACCAAGTCAGGTCTCCAAAATGAGTTCCATTATATTCAACTTGCTCATTTAAAGTTGAGGGTGAAATAATTTTGCTCATGGTGAAACTTTGGCCCAGTATTCTGAAAATACATCTTCTAAGTCCGGTTTGTTCTCTTTGATTTCACGAACTACTTTAACCTCATTAATGAAATGTTCCCAATTGAGATTTCCATCGATAGAGTTTCCACCCCAGCTTCCGCAACCCATGGATAAAGAGAATGGCAGGCCATTATTAAAGAAACCACCTGTTGCAAAACAGTGTGCTTGATTAACAATTACTCGACATGTTTTTGCCACCATNGCTAATTGGTGGGCTCTTTCATCATTTTTAGAGTGGAGGCCTAATGAATGACCAGCACCTTGGTAGTCCTGTATTTTGATTGCCAAATTTACGGCGTCATCAAAATCTTCTGCCATGTAAAGCGATAGAAATTGTGACATTTTCTCGCCACTAATAACCGCACTAGGCCCTACTTTGGTAGTTGGCAGAATTAAAAAGCGCGTATTTTCGTCTGCTCTATGGGCTAATCCGGTCTTATCAAGTATGACATCGATATCCTGGGCAAGAAGGGCGGTGTTCATTTTGCCATCTTGCCAATGTAAATTAATGACGCGCTTTGTTTCATCTTCATCCAGTACTAGACCGCCAGCACTTTCGAGAGCGACGAGGGCCTCTTTATAAATTGACCGAACTGCAATAACTGAGTTTTCTGACGAACAAGACGTTGCATTATCAAAGGTTTTTGATCTTNCAATTTTTTTTGCTGCATCATTTAGGTCCGCTGTTTCATCTAAAATTGTAACAACATTTCCTTGCCCGACACCCAGTGCGGGTGTGCCAGATGAGTACCCAGCTCGAACGTTATTCTGAGAGCCAGTGACAACTAGNAGGTCNGCTAATTCCATCAACCTTTTGGTCTTTGACTTTGANGGTGGCGTAGGTACCATTTGAACTAAATTGGGGTTAATGCCAGCATCTTCTAAATTNTTTCTAATGTGTTTTAATAAAATTGAAAATGGACCTGCNCCTTTTGGGGATGGTGCAATAACAATAGAATTGCCTGTTTTTAATGCATTTATTATATTATTAGTTGGAGTTGCTAGTGGATTGGTTGACGGCACAATGGCTGCAACGACCCCTTTAGGGCGAAAATAAATAGATAAACCTTTTTCATTGTCGTCATAGATATGTCCAAAAGATTTTACGTTTTTTATGTCTCTTAAAAGACCGAGCGTCTTATTGTGATTTTTTTGAATTTTATCACGAACGTTTCCAAGGCCAGTTTCCATCACTGCAAGTTCTGAAAGCTCATTGTTATTCTCGGGCTGCATAAGGGCCCATCCTACCGCCTGACACGCTAAATCGAATACTTCCTGTGAGCCATTGGCTTCATACTCTGCCTGCGCCTCTTTAGCGGTGGCAATAAGTGTATCTATCTCTTGTATTTCTATATCATCAATCAACTTATAACCTTCGACTTATGAATTTACTTGTTTTGCAAAAAAGGCAGAGTGAAGACTTTTGAGCAATGTTAAGGCACCTGCAATTACTAGGATTGTACAAATTGGTCGAGAAAAATAAGTCCCTAAATCATAATGGACCATTTGCATGCCTTGGGCAAAATTTTGTTCTCCGATTTTTCCTAAAATTAGACCCAATACTATNCCTGGTATGGAGTATCCCGATCTCCTGAGAAGAAACCCAATTACACCTGCCGCAAACATCACNATTACATCTAGGACCAGTCCTCTGCTAATATATGCGCCAATACTGGCAAGCATTAAGATCATAGGCGCAAGAAATTGGAAGGGAATCTTTAGCAGATAGAGGATAGTTTTGGTTTCCAAAAGGCCAATGAAGAGGATAGAAAGATTTGCGTAAAACATTCCGGCAAAAACAACCCAAATTAAATCTGGTGAATTATAAAAAACTAATGGCCCTGGTTCTAAGTCATGCATTTGAAAAACAGCAACCATCATGGCTGTTAAAGCCCCTCCGGGAAGTCCTAGCGCTAACAAAGGTATCATGGCGGCCCCAGTTGCGGCATTATTTGCCGTCTCTGAGGAAATAACCCCTTCGAGCTTTCCCTTTCCAAACTCAGATTTATTTTTCGACCATCGTACCGCTTCCCCATACCCCATAAACGCAGCCAGAGTTGCGCCAATCCCGGGTAATATACCGCAGAAGAAACCAACTAATATAGATCGAACCACTGCAATTTTATGGGACCACAATTCAAAAAATGTGGGAAAGTCTACACTAAATTTGGGCGCACTATAGTTGCCACTTACTTTTTTTTCGGCTTGAACAAAAATTTCTGAAACAGCAAAGAAACCTAAAATTGCCGGCACAAAAGCAATACCTGCTGCGAGATCGCTAAAGCCAAAATTAAAGCGGTTTATGCCGCCGACGGGATCCTGGCCTATTGTTGCAATTAGAAGCCCAAAGAGTACTGATAACCAGCCTTTCCATATTGTGCGCCCACCAACTGAAGAAGCAACAGCAAGACCAAAAAAAACTAATGCAAAAATTTCTGGTGGCCCAATATTCATTATGGCCCATTGAGCTAATGGTTCCGTTGCGCTCATCATTACAATTGCTGATGCAATACCTCCTACTGCAGAGCATAAAACTGCAGCCCCAACTGCTTTGCCTGCCATACCCTTCTGGGTCATTGGATACCCGTCAAAAGCTGTTGGCGCATTTTCTGGAGCACCCGGAATATTGAATAAAATAGCCGTAATTGCACCTCCGTATGTACCAGTACAATAAATTACAGCAAAAAGCATAACGCCTTGAGAGGGCGAAAGGTCAGCTGTAAAGGGGAGCAATATTGCGGCCAAGGTTAACATACTGACGCCTGGTATCGCGCCAAAGAGCATGCCTCCTATCACGCCAAAAATAAAGATACCAATTGTAAATGGGTCCCCAAATAGTGTTGCAGTTCCGGTAAGAAAATTATCAAGCATTCAGTATTGCCATCATAAAAGTTGATCAAATTGTGTTTTCATTTTCAACATGAAAGCGCTGAAATCATAAAACGGTGATACGTTTCCTTGTGGCAAAGGGGCATTCAATATGAACATAAAAAGTATAATTAAGAGACTGTAGATTAGTAAAGTATTGAGCAAAATGAATTTTACTCTTCGTTCTCCCCAAGCAAGCATAACAAGTGAGATAAAAAATGGTGTCCCAAAATAAAATCCCACAGGTTTTAGAGAGATTGCGTAGAGAAGTGGTATTAAAAGTATCCACGCTGTTTTTAAATAATCTACAACAGAGGTGTAATGTACCTGGTCTGGAGATTCACTGGCTCCAACTCTACCTTTTTGAATTTTCGATCCATTTTTTAAAGAATGGTATAAGTTACCAAGCGCTGCCAGGCCTATAAGTATCAAAATCACACGAGGCCACCCAGTGGCACCAAATTTATAAATCTCAATAGGTTGATTAAAGTTAAAACTTACTGAAAAGAAAATCGCTGCAATTAGTAACCAGAATGCTACTTCAACTAGATCTGAATTTTTTAGATTGCCCATACTTGGTCTTTCAATGAAGAGGCCCGCGACATACGTCGCGGACTTTGATTTTTCAGATAAAATAGGCTTATTTATTTTACGTCTAAACCCATTTCTTTATACACATCTCGGTACTGTGCTATGGCTCCATTGATCATGTCTATTGCACCGTTTGTGTCACGGTAGCTATCAATGACGGTCATGAATTTACTTTCATTATATGCCTGGTAGCTATCTTCACAATATCCGCGTTGGAATGCCCATTTCAGCCAGTCTACTCTATCTGCTGGTGCGTCCTTGTGAACGTAGAAACCTCTGAACCGTAGCAATGGTTCAAAATCCATACCCATTTCTCTGTGAGTAGGTACATCGCTAAATACACCTGGCCGCTCATTGAAGACTGTAAGAATTGGCTTAAAATTATCAGCATCTAGAAATTTGCGAACNTCGCCAGGCTGTTCGAAGAGCGCATCAACTTGGCCGCCAAGTAATGCGCCGTATCTAGGTGCNCCTTTGTCAAAAGAAATTTGTTGTATCTCCATATCTGAAGCTTCNGTAATAAACTTCATTATTACGCGCTCCATGGATCCTTCTTTTGAAACGTTTGCAATTGTTGCTTTCCCATCTTGAGCTTTGACCCATTCAACAAAACTTGGCCAGTCTGTATATCTAGTCTCATTTGTTCGAATATATATTTGTGAAAATGTGACTTGAGATATTACAAGTGGTATTAAATCAACAGCAGGATTTGGNTTGCTAGAATCTAAGGCATGTGCAGATGAAGCGTCATCGATATGTTCGAGGACTGTATACCCATCTGCTGGTGCTGCCATATAGGCCGTCATGCCTACAGTGCCAGAACCACCGGGTTTGTGATCACGGTTTATACCAACTGAGGTTAATCCGGAAACAGCTTCTGCCATTGCCGCGGCCACTTGTCCTGAACCTCCACCTGGTCCATATGGTACGATCATTGTTAAAGCACGATCCGGAAAACCTCCTGGTTTTGCCATGCTGGCCTCAGACACTTTACATTCTCCAGCNAGGGCAACGCCGGCAAAGCTGGCTAGAGCTGCTGCTGTTATAAGACCAGAAATTGGTTTTTTTGATTTCAAATTCATATTTTTCCTCCCCATGATATTTGGTTTACTGTACATCACGTTTTTTGATCGTGGCGGTGTTTCGCTTTTTGTCAACAAAAATCGATTTGATTAGAT
>NYSJ01000010.1 GCA_002682975.1 Paracoccaceae bacterium | reverse complement strand
GTAATACTTTCAACCCAGTGTATGGGAAAACTAAAAACCCATATGATCTATCCAAGACTTGTGGTGGCTCATCTGGAGGAGCGGCAGTTGCTTTAGCTACGAGAATGTTAAGTATTTCTGACGGGTCTGACATGATGGGATCGTTAAGAAATCCAGCTGCTTGGAATAATATTTATGGTTTGCGCCCCACTTGGGGGCTTATTCCTCCGGAGCCTACAGGGGAAATGTTTCTATCTCAATTATCGACTTTGGGTCCAATGGCTCGATCGCCAAAGGATTTAGCAATGTTATTGGATGTTCAGGCCAATCGCATCGAAAATGAATCGTTTATTTCATCAGCAAAGACTTTCTCTAATTTTACAGAAGAGCCAATTATGAAAGGTATCAAAGTTGGATGGTTAGGGGACTGGAGCGGAACATTACCTTTTGAGGATGGTTTATTAGATTTATCTCAAGAAGCATTGAACGAAATGTCTTCTTTGGGTGCTATTATACATGACTTAAAGGCTCCCTTTGCAATGAATGATATTTGGACATCTTGGANTGATTTACGTGCTTGGCAAATTTCTAATGGACTGAATGAAATTTACGAAGACCTCGAAATGCGGCAATANTTAAAGCCTGAAGCAGTTTGGGAAATCGAGTGTGGTTTGTCGTTGAGTGGCCAAGATATATACAAGTCTGCATTGAAGAAATCGAAATGGTATAACTCGGCATCACAGNTATTTGAAAAATTTGATTTGCTTGTTTTGCCTAGTACTCAGGTGTGGCCATTTGATCTGGCTGAAATTTATCCAGTCTCCATCAATAATCAAGATATGGATACTTATCACAGATGGATGCAAGTAACTATTCCGGCAGGTTTATTGGGTCTGCCAGTGGTTAATATACCAATTGGATTTGGGAAAAAAGGTTTGCCGGCTGGGCTGCAACTAATCGGCTCAAAAGGATCTGATGGCCATATTTTACGCATTGCTCAAGCATGGCATGAACATACAAAGTGGCCTGATGTAAACATTCCAAAGTTTTCTTAGAGCGGTACCTATAAAGTTGCTNGATCAATTTGCTATTTTATCCTACCCACTTTTCATTTCGCAATGATTATTAAATTATATTGCGGATAATGTGCCTGTTCTGTAAGCGGTTATTAAAAAGGAGATTTTTATGGCTCTNGCTTTTATTGCGCCTGGGCAAGGCGCTCAATTTGTAGGAATGGGGCTGGAACTGGCTAAATCATATCCTCAGTCTCGTTCCGTTTTTGAAGAGGTTGACGACGCATTAGGTGAGAAATTAAGCGATCTGATTTGGCATGGTTCAATTGAGGATTTAACACTTACGGAAAATGCACAGCCGGCTTTGATGGCGACTACTTTAGCGGTGTTCAGGGCTCTTCAGTCGGAGGGATTGAAACTAAGTGACGCTAAATTTGTTGCTGGTCACTCACTAGGAGAGTATTCTGCATTGGCTATGGCTGAATCTTTATCAATAAGTGATGCGGCGAAATTGCTTCGTATACGTGGCAGAGCAATGCAAAATGCAGTTCCAGTTGGGGTTGGAGCTATGGCCGCTATCTTGGGTCTTTCTTATAGTGATCTCGTCGAAATAACCAAACAAGCAGCCAGTAATGGTGTTTGCCAGGCGGCTAATGATAACGATCCATCTCAAGTTGTTGTTTCGGGGCACAAGGAAGCAGTCGAAAGAGCCATAGAAATTGCAAAAGAAGCCGGTGCAAAACGTGCTATACTTTTACCGGTAAGTGCGCCGTTTCATAGTGAACTCATGGCTCCAGCCTCTTTGAAAATGAAAGATGCCCTCTCAACTATTTCAATAATAGAACCGACCATACCTTTAGTTTCTAATGTAAGAGCGCAAGCAGTAACGCTACCCGATGAAATTCGCAATTTGCTTGTAGAACAAGTTACGGGAGTTGTTCGTTGGAGAGAGTCAATTGAGTGGATGGCAAATAATGGGGTTACAGAGATGTTGGAAATTGGTGCAGGACGAGCGCTATCAGGGATGGTCCGTCGCATTAATCGCTCCATTTCATGCGCATCTGTTTCCAATCCTGACGAAGTCACAAAAGTAATATTGTCACAAAGTGAGATAACATAATGTTTGATTTAGATGGTAAAAATGCCCTTGTCACTGGTGCTTCTGGAGGAATTGGAAGGGCTATTGCAGAGACACTCCATTCATCTGGTGCTACAGTAACGATCAGTGGTACTCGCATGGAACCCTTGGAGGAGTTAGCAAATGGTTTGGGTAAAAGAGTACATATTCTCAGTTGCGATCTATCAAACGGTGCGGAAGTTGAAAATCTATCCAANAGTGCTCAAGAAAAAATGGGTTCGATAGACATTTTGGTAAATAATGCTGGAATAACACGCGATAATTTANTTATGCGAATGTCAGATGAAGATTGGGCTNCGGTCTTGGANATAAATTTNACTTCGACCATGAGGCTTTGTCGNGGAGTGTTGAGAGGAATGATGAAGGCGCGGTGGGGCCGAATAATAAATATTGGTTCAATAGTAGGTTCTACAGGTAACCCTGGACAAGGTAACTATGCTGCCTCTAAGGCGGCATTACTGGGCATGTCAAAGTCATTGGCAAATGAAGTAGCATCTAGAGGCATAACTGTAAATTGTATTGCTCCAGGTTTTGTAAAAACCGCTATGACTGATAAGTTGAACGACAACCAAAAGGAAGCGATTAAAAGTAAAATACCAGCCGGTAGGTTGGGCGAAGCTTCTGACATAGCTTACGCGACCCTATATTTGTCGTCTGAGGAAGCTTCCTACATCACAGGATCAACTATACACGTAAACGGTGGTATGGCTATGCTTTGATTTTCTCTATGTAATTAAATATTATTGATCAGCAAATCGACATCTGTAATGTTAAAAATTAATGCGCTTTGAATGTAAATTTTAAAAATTTTTGACCAAAAATGTTTGCCATTCCCGCATGCTATGATATAGGCGGCTAATAAATACAGGAAGACTTCCAAAATTGCCTTTCGTCCTTTTAGGAGAAGCAGAGCGCCCATCTGGGTGAAATCGACGCCCACTATGGGCAAAACGGGCTTAGCCCAAAATTTTATGAGGGAAATAGTATGAGCGATATCTCAGACCGCGTGAAAAAAATTGTNGTTGAGCATTTAGGGGTTGATGAAGATAAAGTAGTAGATAATGCGTCATTTATTGATGATCTAGGTGCTGATAGTNTAGACACCGTAGAACTAGTAATGGCATTTGAAGAAGAATTCGGTATAGAAATTCCAGATGATGCAGCGGAAAACATCCAGTCTTTTGGGGACGCTGTTAAATTCATCGAAGACGCTTCTTAATATTTTTCAGTATNNAGCGACCTTTGCCCTTATATTAGTATGAGGGNTTTTTATTAGACAATTTGGTCGCTANCCTTGCTCAAAGAGCAAAAGTCGAGCTATTAGATATCTTAGGGTGCTTTGGCAAAGGAATAAGTATGCGTCGAGTAGTAGTTACAGGGCTTGGTTTGGTAACGCCATTGGCTTGTGGCGTGGAGGATACTTGGACCAGGTTATTAGGTGGTCAGTCTGGTGCGGGTAGGATTTCAAGGTTCGATCCGGATCGTGTTACGACTAAATATGCTTGTGAGGTTCCTTTTGGGGACGGGTCAGGCGGAACTTTCAACCCAGATGCCTGGATGGAGCCAAAAGAGCGTCGTAAAGTTGATGATTTCATTTTGTACGGAGTGGCGGCGGCGGAACAAGCTGTCTCGGACGCTGGTTGGAAACCGATAAATGAAACAGATTTGGTACGAACTGGCGTAATGATCGGATCAGGAATTGGTGGTTTAAACTCAATAGCAGAAACCGCTGTATTAATCCACGAAAAGGGTCCAAGGCGTGTATCACCTTTTTTTATACCGGGGGCATTAATTAACCTTATATCTGGACAGGTAAGTATAAAATATGGTTTCAAGGGCCCAAATCATTCAGTAGTTACGGCTTGCTCTACAGGTGCACATGCTATTGGTGATGCCGCTCGTCTCATAATGACAGATGATGCAGATGTAATGATTGCAGGTGGTGCCGAAGCATCAATATCAGAAATAGGAATCGCCGGTTTCAATGCCTGCAAAGCTTTATCAACCAAATATGAAAGCGAACCGTCAGCTGCATCAAGGCCTTATGACATAAATCGTGACGGTTTTGTCATGGGAGAAGGCTCAGGAATTGTGGTTTTAGAGGAATTGGAGCACGCCGTAGAACGAGGCGCAAAGATATATGCTGAAATACTAGGCTATGGCTTGTCGGGTGACGCTCATCACATTACCGCACCGTCAGAAGACGGAGAGGGCGGTGAGCGGGCAATGCGAGCTGCTTTGTCAAAGGCTAAGGTAGATGCGCAGCTGATCAATTACATAAATGCTCACGGGACATCAACGATGGCAGATACCATTGAGCTTGCCGCGGTTGAACGACTTATGGGATCAGCCTCTGCTAACGTAAAGATGTCATCTACAAAATCGATGACCGGTCACCTTCTGGGAGCGGCTGGAGCCATAGAAGCTATCTTCTCAATTCTGGCTATCCGTGATCAGATTGTTCCTCCAACCATTAATCTCGATGATCCCGCCGTAAGGACGGAAGTTGATTTAGTCGCTAATCAAAACCAAGAATGTGAAGTCAATTATGCCCTGTCTAATTCCTTTGGCTTTGGAGGTACGAATGCTTCATTACTCTTGGGTAAACTGAAGTAATGTTCCGCTCTTTGGCGTCGAACACACTGACAGTTTTAATTTTGGGATTTTTCTTAGTTGGCGCTTTGGGTGTTTGGGGTAAATCGCAATTCGTGACCGATGGTCCACTTCAAAGTGCAATTTGTTTTAAAGTGGGCAGTGGCAGTACCCTTCGGACTGTAGCTAAAAATTTAGTGAAGGATAAGGCTATCTCGTCAGATTTTATTTTTCGAGTGTCTATGGAATCCAGTGGTTTATCGAGGCGAATTAAAGCTGGTAGTTTTCTAGTTCCTAAAAACGCTTCAATGGCTGAAATATCCAAGCGCATTACTGAATCTGGCGTAAGTAATTGTGGAAATGAAATCATTTATCGCGTCGGAATAACATCTCTCAAAATTGAGGTGAGAGACACGGACCCTAATACTGGTAAAATGGCTAAGGTCGCTGAATTTCCTCTTGATGAATTTGCAAATGAAAAACTTAATNAGTTTATCTCTCAACACTCCACTAGGTTTCGAGTTACGTTGGCGGAGGGTGTGTCGAGCTGGAAAGTTTACAAGGCACTTTCAGACATAAAATTCTTAAAAGGNGACATGGAAAATATCCCAGATGAAGGAACTATTGCACCTGAGAGTTATGATTTCACAAATGGTGCAACAAGAAAGTTACTAGTTGAGAGAATGCAAAAAAGACAAGAATCTATTCTGGAAGATGCTTGGACTGNACGACAACCAAATCTTCCTTTAACTAAAAAAGATGAAGCACTTATTTTAGCCTCAATTATTGAGAAAGAAACATCTGTGGAAATCGAANGAAGCAAAGTATCTTCCGTATTTATCAACCGATTATTAAGAGATATAGCTTTGCAAACAGATGCCTCAGTCGTGTATGGAATTACTAAAGGGANAAAAGTTCTTGGTAGAGGNCTTCGCCGAAGTGAGTTGAAAAAAGATACGCCTTGGAANACTTATGTCCACAAGGGTNTGCCNCCTAGCCCAATTGGAAACCCTGGAAAGGCGTCAATATTTGCTGCATTGAATCCTGATAGAACAAATTATCTATATTTTGTTGCAGATGGAAGTGGGGGCCATGCTTTTGCTGAAAATTTGCGNGATCATAATATTAATGTTGCCAAGTGGCGAAAAATNGAAAATGGCGATAATTAAAAAGTCATTAGAANTTAGCTTAATTACTTTATAAAAAATTGCTTTATTTGAAAGTAATGAAAATATACTATATNACTATGATAGTTTGCGACCGTTGAGCGAAAAAAATAAGACTAAACAGCGTGGGATNATGAAACTGATGGGGAAAAAGAAACAAGTACTAGAAGTGCTAGATCCTGTGTGGAAAAGAATACAAACCGAAGCAAAAGAGGCCGTTGAAAAAGAGCCACTCCTTGGTGGTTCCCTTCACGCGTGCATTCTNCACCATAGCTCAATTGAACATGCTCTTGCCTACAGAATAGCTTCAAAACTTGCTTCATCNGAGATNAGTGAGCAAATCCTGCGAGAAATTTGTGATGATGCGTATAAAAATGCGGAGGAAATTTCGCTGGCTGGCCGCGCTGACATAGTGGCCGTCTATCAAAGAGATCCCGCTTGCAATACTTATATTCAACCTCTNTTGTTTTTTAAAGGCTTTCAAGCCTTACAAGCCTACAGAGTAGCGCATTGGCTTTGGAATAGAGACAGAAAGGATATGTCTTACTTTATACAAATGCGTTGCTCGGAAGTTTTTGGTATTGATATACATCCAGGTGCTCGCATCGGTAAAGGAATTATGATTGATCACGCACACTCAATTGTTATTGGNGAAACNGCTGTAGTTGGTGATAANGTTTCGATGCTGCACTCTGTGACTCTTGGTGGTACTGGGAAAGAAGATGAAGTTCGGCATCCTAATATTGGTCATGGCGTGCTTCTGGGGGCGGGAGCCAAGGTGCTTGGTAATATTTCGGTAGGTAATTGCTCACGTGTTGCNGCAGGGTCTGTGGTTCTACAAAATGTGCCAGAAAAATCGACTGTTGCAGGGGTTCCTGCTAAAGTTATTGGCGCCGCAGGTTGCACCAATCCTTCAATAAGTATGGATCAAATCATAAAGAGAAAGTGATACGATAGTCAGTATATGTTCTAAATATTAAGAAGGCCGATTGGGTTCTCTAAATTGTTGACTATCGCTTGTAAAAGTTGAGCCCCAAGAACTCCATCAATCACACGATGGTCAACTGACATGGAAAGTTCCATTTCTACAGCTACGCCGAGGCATCCATCATCTAAAATTGCTGGTTTTTGCATGCTTGTTCCGACAGCTAAGATTGCAGAATGAGGTGGATTAATTATAGCATCAAAGCTCTCTACACCAAACATGCCTAAATTCGAGATTGCGAAACTTCCACCTTGAAACTCACTAGGCGATAACTTTTTAGCTCTTGCCCTCGACGCGAGGTCTTTCATTTCTGAGGAGATATTTGAAATAGTTTTTTGGTCNGTATCTTTAATAACGGGAGTAAATAGCCCTCCCTCAACAGAAACTGCTACAGCGATATCAGAAGATTTGAATTTAATTAATCTATTGCCACCCCAAATTGCGTTTGCGCTAGGGTGGGTTTGAAGCGCTTGTGCGCATGCTTTGATTATTATGTCGTTAATGCTAACCTTCACATTTTGATCAGACAATTTTTTATTAACTTTTTGTCGAAAATCCATGAGATTTTCCATTTTTACACTTCTTCTTAAATAAAAATGAGGAATAGACTGTTTTGCTTCAGACAAACGTGATGCAATAGTTTTGCGCATACCATCCAATAAAACTTCTGTGAATTCTCTATCTGCATATATCTCCAAAAGAGAATTGTAAGGAAAGTTGTCTAGTATATTTGGCGATATATCGTTTGCCAAAGCGATATTAGGTGTTTCAGATCTGTTATTCACTTTTGTCGACTTTAAATTGGCCAAGTCTTTTTTAATTATTCGCCCGCGCGGCCCTGTCCCCGTAATTAAACTAATATCAATTCCCTCTTTTTCTGCAATCCGACGTGCAAGAGGGGAAATAAAAACGCGNTCTAAAGATTTAGAATTTGAATTATTTTTAATTTGTTCNGCTGGTATCTCGCTTGTTTGCAGTTTTTCTGTTANNNNAACGNCTNGNTCTTTAACNTTTTTTTGAATTAAATTTTCTTCACCAATTAAAGTTGCAATTGCTGAATTCACTTCCACCCCTTCTGTTCCTTCTGTGATTAAAAGCTTCTCAATAATACCTTCTTCAACTGCTTCAAATTCCATGGTAGCTTTGTCTGTTTCAATTTCAGCAAGAAGATCGCCGGGTTCGACTTTGTCTCCTTCTTTTACAAACCATTTTGTCAATGTCCCTTCTTCCATCGTTGGGGAAAGCGCTGGCATTAGGATTTCAATAGCCAATTTTTTCTCCTTACTTATATATTACTTTTTTGACAGCATTTATAACTTCAGAAGAAGTCGTTAGGGCAAGTTTTTCTAAATTAGCGGCATAGGGCATCGGGACATCCTTTCCTGTGCAATTTATTACTGGGGCATCAAGGTAATCGAATGCNTTNTCCATTATAACAGCAGACAAATGATTACCTATCGATCCCACGGGAAAGCCTTCTTCGACAGTTACACAGCGATTTGTTTTCTCAATTGAATTNATAATGGTTTCATAATCAATTGGTCTTAGTGTCCGCAGATCAATAACTTCAACTGATACTCCATCTGCTTCCAACTTCTTTGCTGCTTCGAGAGCATACTGCATACCTATGCCAAAAGAAACAACCGTTGCATCTGTACCTTCACGCCAGATACGAGCTTTGCCAAAAGGTACCGTATAATCTTCTAAAAGTGGCACTTCAAAAGATTTCCCGTATAGTATTTCATTTTCTAAGAATATTACAGGNTTATCATCACGAATTGCTGTTTTCATTAATCCTTTAGCGTCAGAAGCTGAGTACGGTTGAACTACTTTTAATCCTGGAATGTGGGCATACCACGCGGCATAATCTTGGCTATGTTGTGCTCCAACGCGGGCAGCAGCACCATTAGGCCCTCGAAATACCATGGGAGCTCCCATTTGCCCACCAGACATGTATCTCGTCTTTGCTGCAGAATTGATAATTTGATCAATAGCCTGCATGGAAAAATTAAAAGTCATAAATTCAACTATGGGTCTCAACCCCGCAAANGCAGACCCAACTGCTATCCCGCTAAAGCCATGCTCAGTTATTGGCGTGTCTATAACACGTTTTGCTCCAAATTCGTCCAATAAACCTTGAGACACTTTATATGCTCCTTGATATTCTGCTACCTCTTCCCCCATCAGATATACTGTCTCGTCACGACGCATTTCTTCAGCCATTGCGTCTCGAATGGCCTCTCTCACAGTCTGAGTTTTTGTNTGAACATCAGGACCCCATTCGGACTCTTTGTCGTAAAGCAGTTTTGCTTGGTTTAAAACTTTAGCCTTACTAGGTTTAGCACCGGCTGAGATATCTTTTTCACGTACCTTTTTAGAAACCGAAACATCATTGGTTTCATCCGTTATTATGGCTATTGGCGAATTTACTAATACGCCTTCTGCACCTTCAACCACGAGAATCTTTGCAACTATACCGTCATCCACCGCTTCAAATTCCATAGTGGCNTTGTCTGTCTCGATCTCAGCTATTATATCTCCCGCCGACACTTTATCGCCTTCTTTAATAAGCCATTTAGACAGCTTTCCCTCTTCCATGGTGGGCGACAATGCTGGCATTAATATTTCAGTTGTCATGATTTAAACTCTCACGCATATATATCTGTCCATAATTCTTCTGCAGAAACCTCTCGGCTTTCTTTTGCATATTCAGCGCATGCATTTATGATCTCTTTAATCTCTTTATCAATAATTTTAATTTCTTCCTCAGTGGAGTGCTTTTGGGAAACTAAGAGCGTTCGTACTGCTTCTATTGGATCCCTTTGAGATCTCATTCTTTGTACTTCCTCTCGAGTTCTATACTTGGCAGGGTCCGACATGGAATGCCCCCTATACCTGTANGTTTTAATTTCTAGGATATAAGGACCTTTTCCCGCGCGACAATGAGCAGCAGCCTTTTTGCCTGCATCTCTTACAGCTACAACATCCATACCATCAACAGCCTCTCCCTTTATTCCGAAGGCATCACCTCTTGTATAAATTTCCGGACTAGAAGTTGACCTCTCTTGAGCTGTTCCCATAGCGTACTGGTTATTTTCAATAACAAATATGACTGGAAGCTTCCACAATGCTGCCATGTTGAAAGTTTCATAGACTTGACCTTGATTGGCTGCTCCATCTCCAAAGTAAGTGAACGTCACACAATTGTTTTCNCGATATTTATCTGCAAAAGCTAATCCAGCACCGAGAGGCACCTGAGCGCCAACGATCCCATGTCCCCCATAAAAATTTTTTTCTTTNGAGAACATATGCATGGAGCCACCTTTACCTTTTGAATAGCCACCACTCCGACCAGTAAGTTCTGCCATAACACCATTAGGATCCATTCCACAGGCTAGCATATGACCGTGATCTCGGTAGGAGGTTATCCTTTTATCGCCTTCTTTAGCAGCAGCTTCCAGCCCAACAACAACCGCTTCTTGACCNATGTACAAATGGCAAAATCCACCTATCAAACCCATTCCATAAAGCTGTCCAGCCTTTTCTTCAAACCGTCGTATCAGGAGCATGCCCNGATAAAATTCTACTAGCTCACTTTTTTGGTTAGAAGACTTTTTGTTNNCNGTTTTTGCAGTCATNTACCCTGNTCCAGAAAGTAGTTTAACTTTAAACTACCATTACACAAATATTAAATGAGCGCGAGTATAAAATAACTGTTACATATCAGGTATGACTTTTATGCAATTTTAAGTGCCAAGCTTTTTATTGAATTACAAGTTCGTCTGTTCTGACNTATCCAAGAACATCTCTGGCCTGCTGATCCAAAAGCTCNAGATCTAGATAATGATCTGAAAGACGCCTCGTTAGGTTCTTGAGGTCGGCTATTTCAACATNTATACTACCNATTTCANCCTGNAACTTTTGTAAATCGTGATTTATTTCGGCTCGCCTTAGAATGCCAAAATCCCCTTGTACGGCTGCGAAAGTAAAATAAAGTCCTAATGAAAGGGAAATTGTAAAAACACAAATAATAACCCAAGGAATGCTTGATCTAGTTTCTGCCATTTTGCCTCAATGCAATTTTTTGCTTTTTTTTAAACAATGGCATATTTAAATTTAAAAGTGAATCCCCTTTTTTTACGAAAGAGATGCTTCGTAAATACTTTGCACGGTTCGATCTAATTGTTCCTCAAATTCTTGTTTTGAGGAGCCACTTTTTAAGCCTTCCGTCAATGCTCTTGAAAAGCTTGCAATCATATTCTTGTTTTGTTTTAGTTTATTTACAGCGATTTTTTTCTCAAAGCCTCCACTTAATGCAACTATTCGTAAGATATTTGGATGTTGCGTTAGTGGTTCATAAAAATTGTCTTGCTCTGGAAGACTTAGCTTAAGAATTACTTTTTTACCGGATTCAATTCTATCAAGTCTTCTTTTAATGTTGTTATAGAGCATGTCTTCGGCTTCTCTCTTATCAGGAATTGTGATGTCAACCTCAGGCTCAATTATAGGTAGAAGGCCAAAAGATAATATCTCCTCACCAATATCAAATTGCTGGTCTACCAAATCTTTTATACCGATGTTATTAGCACCATTTATTAGAGAACGCATTTTTGTACCGAATACTTTGTTTTTCTTTGCTAGTTCCAAAGAAGTTTTAAGGTCATTAATCGGCTTAAGCAGCTGCGACTGATTTTCGGAAGAAAGAAGCCCCTGATCGATTTTTAAAAACGGAACAATTTGTAATTTTTCCCATAAATAAATTGCCGTAGGTAGGTTGTCNATTTCCTTCAGCATTGTATCCTTAAAAAGNATTGCCCCGAGTATTCTCCCACTNTTAAATGCTGATGATTTTATAATTCGTGTTCTCATTTCATGAATTAAATCAAACATTTCTGATGCATTATTATATTCTGACTCCGCAATTCCGTAAAGTTTAAGAGCTTTTGGAGTGGAGCCCCCACTTTGATCAAGAGCTGCAATAAACCCTTGACCAGATGTTATTTTAAGCAACTGTCTGTTATCCATTGTCTTAGGCCCCCATTAGTATTAGATGCTCAATAGATTAAAAGTCTGAGCAAATGTTTCAATCCTGTTAGCGCTACAACTTAAAATTTATTTGCAAATTACTTAGCCGCTTTTCATTTTTTCTTTTGGAGTGCTGCAATTCCAGGAAGTATTTTACCTTCCATCCATTCTAGAAATGCGCCACCGGCACTTGATAGATAGCTAAATCCATTAGACGCTTCCGCATTATTTAGTGCCGCTAATGTGTCGCCACCACCTGCAATCGAAACTAGTTTTTTTTCATTACTTAACATAGAAACAAAATTAGCCAGTTCATTTGTCGCTCCGTCAAAAGGTTTTACTTCAAACGCCCCAGGCGGACCGTTCCAAATTACGGTTTTTGAGTTTTGTAGGATTTCTTTTATTTTTTCGACCGTATGTGGACCAATATCTAGGATCATGGAATCTTTAGGACACTCATTTATTGGCACCACACAGATGTCAGCATTGGTACTAAGTTCCTTGGCAACTACTGCGTCTGTAGGAAGTAAAATCCTGCATCCAGCTTTTTCTGCAGAATTTAATATAATACGAGCACTATCTTTCATTTTGTATTCAGCAAGGGATGTTCCAATAAAAAATCCTTGCGCTAAAAGAAAAGTGTTTGCCATGCCACCGCCTACGATAAGTGTATCCACTTTATGAATAAGATTATTGAGCAAATCTAACTTTGTAGAAACTTTTGAGCCGCCGACGATAGCCGTCAGAGGTCTTTGGGGTTTCGTAAGTATACTTGCGAGCGCACGTAACTCTTGCTCCATCAACTTACCCGCGCAATTTGGAAGAAGATGGGCTACAGCCTCAGTGGAAGCATGAGCACGGTGGGCGCATGAGAATGCATCGTTGCAGTAAATGTCGGCCAGTCCAGCCAAAGATTTAGCAAATGAGATAGAGTTTTTCTCCTCACCGTCGTGAAAACGAGTATTTTCAAGTAAAACAACCCCTCCAGGTTTTTGTGACGCTACTGCAAGTTCAGCCGTGGTGCCAACGCAATCAGCAGCAAATATCAGAGGCGCATCAATTAATTCCTCTATATCGGCAGATATTTTCGCAAAACTATAGTTTGGGTCTCTCTTGCCATTTGGTCGCCCAAAGTGCGCAACTAATATTGGAATACCACCACTTTTAATTATGTGAGCTAAGGTTGGAATAATCTTTTTTATCCGCGTATTGTCAGAAATTTTTTTCCCTGCGATGGGAACGTTTAAATCTACTCTGGTCAGGACTTTTTTTCCTGCCAATTCCATTTGATCTAGCGTTTTCCAGCGCATTGGTCTTACCCCTCAATTCAAACTTGGGCTCTTATGCCTTGATATCTGCTAATTATTCAATCCAATAGCTTGTTAATAAAATAATTTCATCATAGGTATCGTAGTAACATCATACAGGAGCCGTAAATGGATAATATTAAAGACCCAGAGAATACAATTATCATGGAAATAAAAGGGGGTACCATTCTTATAGAACTGCTGCCTGATATTGCACCACTTCACTGTGAAAGNATGAAGACCCTCGTAAGGTCAGGACTCTATGACAACGTTTGCTTTCATAGAGTTATTGATGGCTTTATGGCTCAAACTGGAGATGTGCAACATGGAAACATGGAGTCAAATTTCGATATAAGAATGGCAGGCCGTGGGGGCTCGGAGTTTTCAGATGTTAAAGCAGAGTTTTCAGGGATTCCCCATGATAGAGGTACTCTTGGGGCAGCTAGAAGCTCCAGCCCCGATAGTGCAAACAGTCAGTTCTTTATAAATTTTAGTGATAATCATTTTTTAAATCGACAATATACTGTTTATGGGCGGGTTATATCTGGTATGGAGTTTGTTGATGGACTTGAAAGGGGTGAGCCGCCGGCATCTCCAGATAGAATGATATCCGTAATGGTGGCTGCCGATGTATAGATTGTGTCTATCTTTTTTGATTTTCATGGTTTCGACCATGAGCGCTTTTGGAGGTAAACTAGAAATTACCATAAAAGGTGAGGGCGCGAATGGTATTGTAGTAATAGACTTGTTTGAAGAAATCGCTCCTTTGCATGTAGAAAGAATGTTGGCTCTGGCTTCTAATGGAAACTATGATGGAATAGTCTTTCACCGAGTTATCGAGGGGTTTATGGCTCAAACTGGCGATGTTCAATTTGGCAAATTGGGCGACGATATTGAAAATGCAGGTCGCGGTGGATCAGCAATGCCCGATCTGGCGGCAGAATTTTCAAATATACCGTTTGATAGAGGTGTGGTTGGTATGGCGAGAGCTCAAAACCCAAATAGTGCAAACAGCCAGTTCTTTATAATGTTTAACAAAGGATACTTTTTGAATGGCCAGTATACAGTGGTTGGTAAAGTACTAGAAGGAATGGATGTCGTCGACACCATCAAGCTGGGCTTAGGGCCTAACGGAGCAGTACTTGGAGCCCCAGATTTTATGGAGACAGTTAGGCCGCAGGAATAATGAATTTCAATTATTTATGGTCCATTACTTTTGAAGATCTATGATCGCATGCCTTTTTTTGCCAGCACTTAGTTTTAATGGTTTATTAAAATCATGAATATTTACCGTCTGGCTAATGTCGGTGACCAAAACTCCATTAAGCCGTGCCCCATTTTCTGAAATCAAGCGTTTGGCTTCTTTGCCCGATTTAGTAAGTCCAGTTTTTATCAATAATTGAGCCACAGATAAACCAGTCTCAACCTCGCCCATTGTAACACGATATGAAGGAAGATCACTTCCAGCACCACCTTGTTCGAAAACGTCTTTTGCAGTCTTTTCTACATCTGATGCTACTTTCTCACCATGACACAAAGTAGTCACGTGATTTGCAAGGATAGATTTGGCTTCATTAATTTCAGCTCCCTTCAGGGCTCCTAACTTTTCACATTCAGCAAGGTCAATTTCTGTGTAAAGTTTTAGAAATTTACCTACGTCCGCGTCAGAAGTATTTCGCCAAAACTGCCAAAAATCGAAAGGTGACAGCATTTCTTTATTAAGCCATACTGCTCCATTTTGAGATTTTCCCATCTTTTTCCCATCTGAAGTAGTAAGTAATGGAGATGTTAATCCAAATACTTTAGCGTTGGCTTTGCGGCGAGATAATTCCATACCGTTGATTATGTTTCCCATTTGATCGGAACCACCCATTTGCAGTTTGCATCCGTATCTCTGGTTCAACTCATAAAAATCATAAGCCTGCAAGATCATATAGTTAAATTCGAGAAATGACAGAGATTGCTCCCGGTCCAATCTGGATTTAAC